>DAIEML010000031.1 GCA_027349615.1 Ignavibacteriales bacterium
TCGGAATAATCCATTTCTTTTTCTTAATGGAAGTTATAAGTAAAACTTCCAAACCTTGTTTTGTCTTTCGAAATGGAATTACTCCCGATTGATTAAAATTAAATTCAAGTTTCAACTTTTAACTTAAAATTATTGCTAAAATTATTTTTCGTTCTTACTCAAAATACTTTCTGCTTTCAAAATATCCATTGTAACTTCGTCAATTACTACCGGCTGTTTCTTATTATCAAGTTCTACAACAACAACATAACCATTCACATCACCGGTTGAATTTAATGCTTCAACCAAAGCTAGCTGATCGCTTATATCTCTTGTCCCATCATCAGACCAAATTTCATTCGCACAAAGGCAGCCAACAGTTGGTGTGCTCGGGTAATAAGGTTTTCCAACATAGAATGAAGGATCGATAGTTGTACCGTGCGATATGATTTCTGTTCTGCCTGCTTTGCTTGCATAAAATGTTCCCCAGATTGGGAAGTAAGCCTGCCAAGATTTAGGAAGCAAATCTTTATATAAATTTTCGTTCCAGATATTATCGCTAATTTTATTGTGCAAAAAAGTAGATGGGGAGGTTTCAAACGGCATAACTAATTGAATATTTGGCGTTCGACCGATAAGTATATGTTTTGATATATCAGTTCCTTGCATTGAAAAAATTCCTTGAGGTGTGTTTCCATTTGTAAGGTAGCTTGGAAGATTTGTAATTGATCTAGCAAGCTGGGGAATATTAAGAATTGTTCCATCGGCGTTTCTTAAAAATTTACCGTCTGGTTTTCTTATAATTACAAGTCCTTTATAATCGCGATCATTTCTTTGTAAGCTGAAGATAACAGTGCACTTCCTACCAAAATTATTTACAAACAAATCAACAAGTGAAGGGCGTTCGTTTATAAAATTTACTTGAGATTTTTCTAGATAAGTGCCAAGAGAAAATAATATTGGATTACTTTCCCAATCTGGAAATTTTTTATTAAGCAAATCAAAATAATAATTGTCATTGTATTTATTATCTTGACTTTGTTTTAGGTAATTAATTTCCATCGCAAAGATTTTTGGATTATCGGTCTTGTTTGTTAGCTCTAAAACTTCGTTATAAAAATAATTTGGGTAAAGTGTAAATACAACTTCAAGTAAATATCTCTGAAAGCTTAAACTTCTTTTTTGAAACTGTTCAAAAGCTGATTTTAAGTTTGGTAAATAGGCTTCATTTGAGTCGAGAGAAAATTCCATTGCATCAAATGCATCCATCCAGTTACTCTCAGTTTTTTCGCTTAGAGGCAAAGAAAGATTTTTGGCAATCTGAATATTGTAAAGATCTTTTTTGTATTCATCACGAGCGGCTTTTGTTGTATGAAGATCAATAAATGTATTTTTCCCTTTAAGAACATTTTTTTGAACCGAACATGAAACAATACCAATAAGAAAAAATATTGAAAGGTATTTTATTGTTTTAAAAAATTTCATTTTACTTTTTATCCTTTTGATATTTCAAAGCCAAATTTAAACGATGATTTTTCTCCTGGCAAAACAGTTAAATTGTTTTTTAATTCTTCACGGTTAAATGCGTTCGTAATAAACTGCATCGGTTCAATTGCGATAGATTGGCGCTGTCCGCGAGATAAAGTATCTCCAGTGAAAACTAAAGTTACGCCGCCATTTTGAAAAAGTGAAATTGCTATTCCATTCTCTGGATCATAGATTGAAGATTTAGAAATATTATCCTTATCGGCTCGGAGATCGGCAAAGCACTTATCAATTATTCTTCTATTGATTTTTCTTTCATCAATTGGTGCTTGGCTTCTGAAATCAATTACTGGGAAATTATCTATTTTTTTGAATGCTTGATTCCCATTTAGCGGAATTAAATTATCATCGACTAGAACTATTTGGTTTGCATCGACTGTTAAAATTAAATTTTCAATTCCATTTTCCGAAGTTTTAAAATAAGGATGCCAGCCGGTTTGGAAGGGTGCTGAAAAATCTCCAACATTTTCACAGCTCACATGAATGGTTAATTTATTTTCTTCCAATTTATATTTTATGAAAACATCAATTGCAAAAGGATAGCCTTCAAATTTTCCGGGTCTGATTTTGTTATAAACAAATGTTGCCTCAATAAAATTATGGTTCGTTTCAACGTTAGATAAAACAAAAACTTCCCGTGAAGTTAATCCATGAATAACTTGCGTACGTGGAGGAAGGGGATTCAATTTGTAATTCATACCATTAAATTGATAAACTCCATTTGGAATTCTATTTGCAAATGGCGTCATAATCCAGCATCTTGCGCCGCTTCCTGACTTCACTTCGTCATCATTTTTGAAACCGTCCAAAATATTGAATTGTTTTTCATTTATTTGCGTAACAAAATTTAGCGGAGTAGCGCCACTTAAAAGTATTTCAAATTTGTTTCCATTATTGTAATCAACAAAAGAGATGGTTTTATAAGTTCCAAACATTCCTTCAGAAAAATTAAATCTGCTCATAATAGTCCAGAAATTATTAGATGAATATTTTTATTGAAAAAATCTTAACAAAAATAAAATCAATATTCCAATTTAACCAATAAGAAGATATTAAATGTTCATGATAAATTTTAAATAATTTCCTTGATTATGATTTAACAAAATGGTGTAAACTTTTGAAATTATAGTTAATCGATTTTATCTTGAAATTATTTATCTTTCCATAAATTATAAATCAAGTTTATGAAAATCTTGCGAGAAATATCATTAAAAAAGTTCAATACATTCAGGATTGATGCGACAGCTAAAGCATTTTCTGAAGTTATTTCCGAAGAAGAAATAATAGAAATATTGAGCTCATATGAATGGAAAAATGAAAAAAAACTTGTCCTTGGTGGCGGAAGTAATTTATTATTTACTGAAAACTTTAATGGATTAGTTATAAAAATTTCCATTCCTGGAATAACAATAATTGAAGAAAATGTAAATTCTGTTCTAATAAAAGCTGGTTCAGGAGTTGTTTGGAATGATCTTGTAAACTTTTGTGTTGAGAAGAACTTTGGAGGCATCGAAAATCTTTCTTTAATTCCAGGAACAGTTGGGGCGGCTCCAATTCAAAACATCGGCGCTTACGGACAAGAATTAAAAGAAGTATTTCATTCGTTAAGCGGAATAGTAATTGGAAATTTTGAAAAAAGAATTTTTCTAAATAATGAATGTAAATTCGGATATAGAGAAAGCATTTTTAAAAACGAATTGAAAAGCAATTTCATAGTAACTTCAGTTATCTTGAAACTTCAAAAACATCCAGTTATCAATTTAAATTATGATGCGGTAAGGAATGAAATAGAAAAATTAAAATTGGAAAAAATTACAATTCAAGATATAAGCAAAGTTGTATGTGAAATTAGAAGAAAGAAACTTCCAAATCCTGAAGAGATTGGGAACGCCGGAAGCTTCTTTAAAAATCCTGAAGTAAACGAGGAAAAGTTTTTCGAATTAAAAAAAGAATTCCCGGAAATAGCTGGACACAAAACAAGTGCTGGAAATTATAAACTTGCTGCCGGATGGTTAATTGAAAAATGCGGATGGAAAGGAAAACGAATTGGAAATACTGGCTCTCACAATAATCAATCTTTAGTGCTGGTTAATTATGGTAATGCGACTGGAAAAGAAATTATGGAACTCGCAAATGGAATAGTAAATTCAGTACAAAAAAAATTCGGAGTTTCACTTCAGACAGAAGTAAATATTTATTAGAAGTGATTTAAAGTAATTTTTGAATTTTGTAAGCCATATGGAATCAAATTATATTGAATTTGTATAATTTGATCTTTAAGTTCTCTCAAAATTAAATACAAAAAATTTTAAGAGTTCTGTCAAAAGCAGTTGATCTTAAAAAGGAGCTTACAATGTCAAATTCAAAAGAAGATAAGAGTGTATTGTCAGCCTACGAAAAAGCCGCTGCAGAAGGTATTGATCCAAGATGTATTCCTCAAAAACTAACCGGAGACGTTCCTGAAGATGACCAAATTGTTTATCCCAATTATCCCTTTTCTGATCATGAGATTTGGAATTTTCTATACAGCCGGCAAATGAAATTTTTACCTGGAAGAGTTTGCGATGAATATCTTGCCGGGGTTAAAAAACTCAAATTCATTCCAGATAAAATTCCAGCTTTGAAAGATTTAAGTTCAGTATTTAAACTAACTACAGGCTGGACAGTTGCTCGCGTTCCGGGATTAATCGATGTAGATGATTTTTTTGCTCTTCTTAAAAGAAAAGTTTTTCCTTCAACAGATTATATTCGCGGTAAAGATGAACTTGATTATACGCCTGCTCCGGATTTATTTCATGATATGTTTGGGCACATGCCTTTATTGACTGACAAAAGCTTTGCATCCTTCTATCAGAAATTTGGTGAAGCTGCGCTCCATGCAAAAGGTAAAGATCGAAAGGACCTTGAAACACTTCATTGGTTCACTGTAGAATTTGGATTAATAAAAAAAAGAGAGGGATTGAGAATTTACGGCGCCGGAATTGTATCTTCTCTTGGTGAAGTTCAGCATGCTCTATCAAAAGATGTAGAAGTTAGAGAATTTAATCCTGAAAAAATTATTAAACAGCAATATGATGTTTGGCATTTACAGCCAGTCTTATTCGCAATTGAATCTTTCGAACAGTTGGAAGATGGATTTATGAAATGGACACACAGCAGGGGAATGTTATAATACATTATTTTGTGTCTTGCATTAATTTATTCCTAATCAAACTTGAATGTACATTTATAAATGGGTAATTTTATTTAACCTTTGGCATAAAGCATTTTAGTAAAATTTGTATAACTATTTCAATTCCAAATATTTTGGGAGAAATAATGTCTTTAAGAATTGGCGATAAAGCTCCTGAATTTAAATTAAAAGATCATAATGGAAACGATGTTTCTTTAAATGATTTTAGTAATCGAAATGTAGTTTTACTGTTTTTCCCATTTGCAAATACTTCTGTTTGCACAATTGAAATGGAAATAATGAAAAATAATTTTGCAAAATTTGAAGAATTAAATACTCAGATTATTGCGATAAGTGTTGACAGTCCATTTGCATTAAAGATGTGGGCAGATAAAAACGGATTTAATTTTCCGCTATTAAGTGATTTTAACAAAGAAATCTCTCCTCTTTACGATTCTCTTTATGATGTATTTGCACCGGGGAAATATGATTATAAAGGTGTCTGTAAAAGATCAGCTTTTGTAATAGATAAAAATGGTTTGATAAAATATTCAGAAATTTGTGAAACTCCTGGTAATCAACCGAACTACGAAGCAATTGAAAATACAATTAAGAAATTAAATTAATTATTTTTACATTTTTAATTATTAATAAATCGGAAAATCATATGATTAAAGAAGGAATGAAAGCCCCAAACTTTAAATTAAAAGATCAGAATGGAAAATCAATTTCTTTAAAAGATTATGAAGGGAAAAATGTTGTACTTTATTTTTATCCTAAGGATGATACTTCCGGATGTACCGCAGAAGCTTGCAGTTTTAGAGATGAATTGCCGAAGTTTAATAATATAAATGCAATTATTCTTGGTGTAAGCCCGGATTCTGTTCAATCTCATAAAAAATTTGAAGAGAAATATAATTTGCCTTTTACTCTTCTTAGTGATGAAGATAAGGTTGTCGTTAATAAATATGAAGTCTGGAAAGAAAAAAGTATGTATGGAAGAAAATATATGGGAGTAGAACGAACTACTTTTATTATTGATGGCACTGGAAAAATCAAAAAGATTTTTAATAAAGTAAAAGTGCAAGGACATAATGAAGAAGTTTTAGAAGCAATCAAAAATTAAATTTACTCAAATAAATAAAATTGGGAATCAAATGTTTTATGTTACAAGGCGAGAAACTTTTAGTGCCGCACATCGGTTATACAATCCTAAATTTTCGGATGAAAAAAACGAAAAAATTTATGGAAAGTGTAGTAATCCTAATTGGCATGGGCACAATTACACTTTAGAGGTAGTTGTTGCAGGCGAAATAAATCAGGAAACTGGTTATGTAATTGACTTAAAAATTTTAAAACAAATTATTATTGATAATGTGATTAAAAAAGTTGATCATAAAAACTTAAATATAGAAACTGATTTTATGTCCGGTATAATTCCAACTGCGGAAAATATTGCTGTTGCAATATGGAAACAGCTCGTATTTAAAATTCCAGACGGTAAATTGTTTTCTGTAAAAATTTATGAAACTGAAAATAATTATTTTGAATATCAAGGAGACTAAAGTTGAATCAAAAAAATATGGAGAATATAATTTCACAATTATTAAAAGAAATTGGTGAAGATCAGAAACGTGAAGGTTTGATTGATACGCCCAAAAGAGTTGCTCAAGCGTATGAATATTTAACATCTGGTTATAATAAAAATATCGAAGACGTTTTAAATGATGCGATCTTTACTGAAAAATATGATGAAATGGTAATCGTAAAGAACATTGATTTTTTCAGTCTTTGCGAACATCATATGCTTCCGTTTTACGGAAAAGTCCACGTGGCTTATCTACCGGATGGGAAAATATTAGGATTGAGCAAAATTCCAAGAATTGTTGAAGTATTTGCTAGACGGCTTCAAGTGCAAGAAAGAATGACGCAGCAAATTGCTGATACAATTAATAAATACATTCAGCCCAAAGGAGTTGCAGTTGTTTCTGAAGCTTATCATATGTGCATGATGATGCGCGGAGTTGAAAAACAAAATTCTTCAGCTACGGCAAGTGCGGTTCATGGTATCTTTAAAGAAGATGCAAGAACAAGATCAGAATTTCTAAATTTAATTTCGACAAAGAATTTATAATGGTTGAAAATAAATATGGAATTTGGATTACTGGCGCAAGCTCCGGAATTGGAAGAGCTGCAGCAATTGAATTTGCTCGCGTAGGGACAAATGTATGCGTCTCGTCAAGAAGAGTTTCAGAATTGCAGCGCCTGAATTCGGAATTAAATGAAGAGAAACTTGCAGTAAATATTTATCCTTGCAACGTTGCTTCTTCAGCAAATGTTGAACAAACTGTTAAAAAAATTTTTTCTGAAAACAATATTAACTGTTTAATTAATAATGCCGGAATAACTTCATTCAAAAAAGCTGAATTAAATTCAGTTCAAGAAATTAATGATATTATCAATACGAATTTGCTTGGTTCAATTTATACAATTAAATATGTTTTGCCACATTTTATTGAAAAGGGAGGAGGAACGATTATAAACATACTTTCTGTGGTTACAAAAAAAATATTCACCCATAGTAGCGCATATGCTGCATCAAAAATGGGTCTAATGGGATATACAAATTCACTAAGAGAAGAAATTAGAAAATATAATATTAGAATTATTAATATTATCCCAGGCGCAACTGATACTTCAATGTGGTCATCCGAAGTTAGAAAAGTAAATTCTGAAAAAATGATTAAACCTGAAGATATCGCACAGCTAATAGTTCGACTTTACCTGCAGAAGGGAAATATGGTTACTGAAGAAATTATGGTTCGGCCAATTACCGGAGATTTGGACTAATGACAAAAAGAGAATTAGTAATTGTAACAGGAGCTAACAGAGGTATTGGAAAAGCAATTGCTCTAAAGTTTGCAAAAGAAAATTATAATGTTATAATCTTTGGGAGAGAAAAAAAATCTCTTAAAAATGTTCAAGACGAATTCAAAAGTTATGGAATTATTTGTGAAAGCTTTGCCGGAGATGTGTCCGATGAAAAATTTGTTTCCGAATCAATTCATAAAATTCTTAATGAATTTGGAACTATAGATCATTTGATAAATAATGCTGGTGTTGGAATAATGAAAAAAGTTGTTGATGCATCTTTGGAAGATTTCAAAAAACAAATTGACGCAAATCTTTATGGAATTTTTAATTTTTCAAAATCTGTTCTTCCAAATATGATTCGAAAGCAGAGCGGATCGATAATAAATATTTTATCATTAGCTAGCAAGAATGCTTTTGTTGGTGGTGCTTTATATTCGGCATCAAAACATGCAGCTCTTGGATTTACAAAATCTTTAATGCTGGAAGTTAGAGAATTTAATATAAGAGTGGCGGCAATTTGTCCTGGTTCAGTTGATACTGATTTTTCTGATAGAGTAATCCAAAGTAAAAACAAAGAAAAAATTTTACAGCCGAATGATATTGCTGAAACAGTTTTTTCAATAATCAAACTTCCGGTAAGAGCAATGATCAGCGAGATTGATATCCGGCCCACCAATCCTAAATAATTTAAATTGGCAAAACTATTATTTAAAAAACTTTGATGTGAAAAATTTTCATTTAAGATGATAAAATTTCGCATTCACTCCATAATTTCACCTCTATTTCTATAAAATTGTAAACAAACGAATTTAATAAGAAGCTTGCTTGACTGGCACGCTAAGTGTTAAATCAATTAAAAAATATTTAGCTAGGAGGTGTTTGTAAATGAAATTATTAAAAATATTTCTTGCTCTTTGGGCTGTGGTGATGGTTTCATTTATTTTATTTTTACTAAATGGCTGTTCAAATGGTACAAGCCCTCAATCCGGAAATTTTTCAATGAGTATGAAATCTGGAAATGGATTATCAAAAGTTCAATCAGATACATTAGTTATAACTTCTGCGGAACTTTTGGTTGAAGATTTAAAAATAGAGGGGACTAAAACTTCTGTAGCAAATGGAAGCGATGATTCGATTGTTGTTTTTAGAGGCGATGATGCAGAGGATAAAGAAGTAGAATTAAAGTATGGTCCTTTTGTAATTTCTTTAAATTTAAATGGTGCTGTTAATACTTTTGCAGTAAATTACATCCCGCCAGGAACATATGTTGGGGCTAAATTTCAAATTCATAGATTAGATAAGGATGAAGTTCCACCTGATACTGTTTTTGCTGATAGTTCTTTTAATAATGGAGGATATTCAGTTGTGGTAAAAGGTTTTTATAATAATATTCCGTTCACTTACAAGTCTACAGTTACTGCAAATGAAAGAGTATTTTTCTCAAATCCTATTGTGGTAAATAATGTTAATTTCATTAACGTAACTTTGCAAGTTGATCCATATTCATGGTTTTATGTTGGTGGTCATTATCTAGATCCTAATAACTCAAATAATAGTGAAATGATAGATTGGCAAATTAGATATTCGTTCAAGAAGGGCTTTGAAGATGATCATAAAGATGGACACGAAGATTAGGAAATTAGATCAATGAACTATCCACTAAAGGCGGCGATTATGCCGCCTTTTTCTTTTTAAATTAAAAGTAACTAAAATCTGAAAACAAAAAAGCCCGGTATAACCGGGCTTGAAATTTTTAATTCATCATTCGTTTATGAAACATCCTATTCATTCCTGGCTTCATTCCTTTGAACAATGGTGCTTGTTCTTTCCAAATCTTTTGCTGATCGGGTGTTAATACTTGGTATACATCCAAAAGATGATTTGCAACAGCTAAAGATATGGCGTCTCTGCTCTTATTTATTTTTTCAACGGCAGATATAACATCATTTCTATTTAGATCACCCTTTGCTTTTAATTCTTTTAGATCCAATTTACTCTTTTGTAAATCGGCTCTTAAGTCCACCATATTTTTTTGAAAACTAATTCTCAAATCAGCAATTTTATTTTTTTGCTGATCGGTTAAATTTAATTTTTTCATTAATTCCATTCTATGCATCATCATTCCTTGTGGAGGACGTTTATTTTTCATCGGCATTTGTTGAGCGTTTACTAAACAAGCAGCAAAGAATGTAGCAACAACTATTAGGGCAATTATTGAATTTTTCATTATTTTATCTCCTTCATAAATTAAGTTTTGAACTTTTGACATCACGCTTGTAATTTTGGTTTAATTTAATATTATTAAACCGGTGTTAAGGTTAATTTGTCAAATTAAGCAAAGAATAGTTTATAATGACTGAATCAAGTAACGATTTTGAACTTGTAAAAAAATTTATTTCTGGCGATGAAGGAGCTTTTAATAAGATTGTTCTTAAGTATCAACAAAAAATTTATTGGCATGCTAGAAGAATGACTGGTAATCATCTCGATGCCGATGAAATTGTTCAAGAAGTGTTGATGGTGTTGTACGAGAAGTTAATTAATTTTCAATTTAAATCTTCTCTTTATACTTGGATTTATAGAATTACAACAACGCGCAGTATTAATTTTCTTCGGAAGAAAAATTTGAGACATATCTTTTCTTTTGAAGACAAAGAAAGTAAATTAGTTAAGAGCAAGGAAGATATCGTTAGTAATCTAGAAACAAAGGAAAGACTTGAGAAACTTGAAAAAGTTTTACTGAAAATTCCGGATAGACAAAGAGAAGTTTTTATTTTAAGAAATTTTGATGAACTTAGTTATGAAGAAATTGCAGAAATAACCGGTAAAAGTATAGGCGGATTGAAAGCAAATTATTTTCACGCAATGAAAAAAATTACGGAGCTAATGAAAGAAAATGAAAATTGATGAAAGAATAATTCTTTATCTGGATAATCAAATGAATGCTGATGAAAAGGCTTCATTTGAAAAAGAGCTAAATTCCTCGGCTAAGCTGGCTGATGATCTTAACAAGTACAAAGAAATACTATCTGATATTTCAAATGTTAATAATATTTCTACTGCTAATGATTATTTTGTTCAAATGATTCCAAAGTTTAGAGGTCGATTAGAACTTCAGAAAAAATTGAAATTGATGCCAAAGCTTGTTTTCAGTTTTACAACCATTGCAGCAATTTTAATTTTTTTCATATTTACATTTAATCAGAATAATAAAAATGTAAAGACAACCACTTATACAACAGGTCTTCAAACATCAACTAACAGTAGTTATTCAGAATTGAGTTCTTTATCTGATCAATTTAATTTCTCAACTATGTCAAGTGAAGAAATTGCAAATTCAAACTCAATTCTTGATTCATTATTAATTGAAGAATTACATTTAACACCGCAAAGTTTAAACACAATTACTGCTGATAATAACAATACTGATTTGAATAGCTTAGTCCAGGGGATAAATGAAAAAGAAGCTGATCAAATTTATAATGAAATTTTACGTAAGAAAATTTATTAGGAAATTGTATGAAATATTTATTAATCGTTTTTTCAATTCTTATTTGCAGTACAATGATGGTTAATGCGCAGGGAATGCGTCCTAGAGAAAATGGTCCTCTGAAAAAAATTGAGGAATTGGAAAAAATCAAATTAATTGAAGCTCTTAATTTGGATGAGCCTACTACTTTAAAATTTTTTGCAAGAAGAACAAAATTTAGAGAAGGACAGGCGCAGCTTTTCCAAGAAGCCAATAAGATTCTAAACCAAATGGAAGAAGTCGCAAAGAAATCAAATGATAAAAATGACCCGGAAATTAAAAAATTAGTAGATCAGTATTTTAATGTCCAGGAAAAGTTAATCAAGAATAGAGAAACTTTTGTTTATTCTTTAAGTGATATTTTGAACTCACATCAAGTTGCTGAATATTTAGTTTTCGAAAAACAATTTAGAGATGAAATAAGAAACGTTTTATTCAAAGAAAGAATGAGAAGCCGCAGTAGATAAGTTTTAAAAATCCAAAATAATTTAAAACTTTTGGCTATTAAGAGGGTTGATTTTCTAATCTAACAAACCTATTTTTTTGATGTAAATTTTGCGGAAGTGGTGAAATTGGTATACACGCTACTTTGAGGGGGTAGTGCCTTAACTGGCGTACGGGTTCAAGTCCCGTCTTCCGCACTAAAAATAAATAGTTGATAGCTTAACCCTTGGAAATGCAAGGGTTTTTTTATAATTATTTCTATAAAATATGCCGAATCGAATAAAGCTTTTATTAGGTGAGAACAATAAATTAAATTCAATAAATTTATTAGCAATTTTGTCTGCAGCTTCTGTATTGCGAAAAGAAAAAATTTTAAAACAGGTTTTGGAATTCGCTAAAATAAAGAAGCTTAATTGTCAAAAAATTTATGAAGCAATACTTCAAACATATTTATTTGCCGGATTTCCAATTGCTTTAATATCATTGTCAATATTTCATGAATATTTTCCGAACTGCGGAAAATTTGAAATTAAAGATGAAAGAAAAGATTTATATAAAATTGGAGTAGATACTTGCAGAAAAATCTACGGCAATAAATTTGAAAAGCTAATTACAAATACAAAAAATTTCTCTCCTGAACTTGCAGATTGGCTAATCATTGAAGGATATGGGAAAGTATTAAGCCGCGATATTCTAAGTTTGAAGGAAAGGGAATTACTAAATATATCAATTTTAACTTCACTTAAATTTGAAAACCAATTATACTCACATATTAATGGGGCATACAGATTGGGGATTAAATTTTCTACAATGAAAAAGGTCATTCGAAATCTCGATTTACTAGGAAGTTCAACTTACAGCAAGTTTGGAATTAAAGTGCTCAATAAATATATGGAAAGAAAAAGGGTGAAATGATTTTTCACCCTTTAGCAAATTTTTAGAACAGCAAAATTAAATTTAATGTAATTGCATTAACGCTTGGTTCTCCGCTGTCCTTTCCAACCAAGTTGAACATTTGATATTTTAAACTTAAATCTAAATCAATTGATGGCAATGCAGTTATTTCAGCGCCAACTCCTAATGCTGCGCCGTATCTTGTCATGCCCGGCACGCTTCCGGAGCCAAGTGGAGAGGTTACTTGAAGATCTCCAAATTTATTGTAGGAAATATCAACTACAGCATAAGGTTTAACCAAAGGCAAAGGAATTATACTAAATTCACCTTCCAGGCCAAATGAAAAAATATTTTGTGAAGTCTCAGTACTTGAAGAATTAAAAGTTCCGCTTCCTCTTAGAACATGATAATCTATGAAAGCTGCCGGTGTAATTGGGATTAAAGGAAAATTTAATTTTGCAATTGCAGTTAAATGATAACTATTCGAAAATCCCAATCCATTATTTTCAACGCTGTTGGTATATGAGTCAGGTGATTTGAACATTGTAAGTCCTCCGCCAAGTCCGAAGCGTACCAACTGAGCTGAAGCAATATTAGATAAAAACAGAAAGAAGAGAAAAACAAAACAAAATTTTGAAAGATTTTTCATTTATGCTCCTTTACTAATTCTAAATAATTTTTATTTGAAAGCTTTATTACAAATTACGTTTTCGATATTAAATAATAAAGAAAAATTAACTTTAAATAATTAATAAATCTCTGCAAAGTTTACTGATATTCAAATCATTATTTTATTAATTTTATAATTCAAAAATTGAATTTTATAAGTAATAAATAAATTGATGTTCTATAATTTCATAATAGTTTTTATACTTTCAGTAATTATTGCAGTGCTTTCTTTCAAGTTGAAATTTTTAACATTTGACGGAAGTATTACTCAATTTATTTTAGCAATATTAATTCTAGGATTAGGAAATATTAAATGGGCTATTCCGATAATTATTTTCTTTTTACTCTCAAGTATGTTGACAAAACTCCGAACAAGAATAAATAAAAATGTTGATATATACTTTGAAAAACCCGGTGTTAGGGATTCGTTCCAAGTATTGGCAAATGGTGGTATTGGCGGATTATTGGTTATATTCTCCCAATTTACACAATCGGAACTTTTATATTTTGTTTACGTCTCATCTATAGCCGCAGCATGTGCGGATACATGGGCAACCGAAATTGGTACAATGTGGAAAACAAAAACCGTAAACATTTTGAATTTTAAAGTAGTAGAACAAGGAGTTTCTGGTGCGGTTTCTTTTTACGGATTTATAGCATCATTCTTAGGTGCTGTAATTATTGCTTTAACATCTTTAAATTGGATTAGCTCTAATAAATTATTTATTCTAATTATTATCATCGTTTCCGGCTTTATTGGAAGCATTGTAGACAGCTTTTTAGGTGCGTCGATTCAAGCACAATATAATTGTGTCGTTTGTGGTAAAATTACTGAAAAGAAAATTCATTGTATGAAAAGCGCAGACAAAATAAAAGGCAGCCGATGGATTACCAATGATGTTGTAAACTTTTCTGCTTCAATTATTGGCGGTTTTTTCTTTTACCTATTTAGCATTTTTCTGAAGGTTTAAATGAATAAATTATTTGTAATTTTATTTTTAGTCGTCATAAGTATTCAATCTCTTTTTAGCCAAACAACCGGGGAAATTTATTCTTCTGCCATGAATGCTTATGAAAAACATGAGTATGCTGTTGCTGCTAAATTATTTCAAAGTTTTTTTACCGAAGCGAATTTGACAGATGCACTTTTTTCAACGGCAAAATATTATCAAGCAGATGCTCTTTTAAAGCTTGGTGAAATTAATGAAGCTGCTTCAGAGTTTGAGTTTTTTATTAATAATTTTCACTGGTCAAGTTTCAGAGACCAAGCATTATATAAATTAGGCAAAATTTATTTTGATGGCGGTGAATATGAGAAATGCCG
>DAIEML010000032.1 GCA_027349615.1 Ignavibacteriales bacterium
TGAAGAAGAAAGCCACGACGGCGTAAAAATAATTTTGAAAAAAGATTCTAACGATTCTATTAAAGAAATAAAATTTGTTTGTTCATGCGGACAAACCAAATCAATCATATTAGATTATTCTGAGTAATAATTTGCAACTGCGCAAATATAGCCATATTTATTAATCCACCTTCCACTTCTTTATTAAACCTGCACAATTCTCAAATGGCATTTATTTTGAATTGAACCTGTAAAAGTTAACAGTTTATCAAATGCCAATTTCGACAATAAAACTCTTAGAAAATTTTTCAAGCTACTGCGCAGAAAAAAATAAAATCTTAAGCGAAAATATTGCGAACATCGGTACAGAAAATTATCAGAGAAAAGATGTTGTATTTAAAGATATGCTTAATGATAATATGACTTCAATGCTTGTTACAACAGACAGCAAGCATATTGACTCATCACAAATTAATAGTAATAACGAGAAGTGCTACCAAATAGTTACTGATAAAAGTAATGATGATGTTTCCGGAGTTAATAATGTAGACATTGATAAAGAAATGTCTGAGCTTGCTGAAAATACATTAAACTTTCAGTTTGCTTCTAAGAAGATAAGCGATTATTACAAAACGCTTCAAAATGTAATTAAGGGAGGAGCTTAATCATGAAAATAATTTCGAACTTCCCTGGTTTTGATATTAGTGCCAAAGGTTTAAGCATACAACGAAAAAGAATGAATCTTATTGCTGAAAATATTGCAAATGCTGATGTAACTAAATCGGCAGACGGGCAGCCATATCAAAGAAAATATTTACAGATTACTGCTTCACCAATTCAATTTGCAAATAATCTTTCAACAGAACAAAGCTCATTGCAAATGAATATAACAGAACCAGGCCACATTCAATCTCCCGAAATGGTTTCTTTTCAATCAAGCGGAAATGGAAATGGATTATCGGTAAAAGAAGTAACTGATAAAAAACAAGGTGATGTTGTTTATGATCCAGCTAATCCCGATGCAAATGCAAATGGATATGTTGAAGAATCAAATGTAAATATAGTTACTGAAATGGTTGATATGATTTCAGCTTCAAGAAGTTATGAAGCAAATCTAACAGCACTGAATTCTTCAAAACAAATGGTTAAAGATTCACTGGAGATTTAATTATGAGAATTGATACGAATAGCGTAGGAAATTATACGCAAGCCAATGTTAGAAATATTGATAGAAAACAAAAATTAAATGAAACCAATGCAACAGTTCAAACAAAAAATACTTCAACTTCAAATACAAATTTATCAGTAGAAGAAAAAAATTTTTTTGCAAAACTTTATCCGCAAAACAAATCAGAAGTAGTTGATTATCATTTTTATGAAAGAAGCGGGAAACTTTCAGGGGTGAAAATTGGATCTTTAATCGATAAGCGAGGTTAGTGATGAATATAAGTGCGATAAGTAATATTATAAAAGATTTACCGGATATAAGCAATGTCCAAAAATCTAAAGAAGGGAATTTTGGAGAAGTTTTATCCGATTTTATTGGTCAGGTAAATCAAAATCAAATTGATGCAAACAATAAAACTCAAGAATACGTTCAAGGTGGAGATGTGCAAATTCAAGATGTAATGATTGCTGGTGAAAAAGCCCAAACAAGTTTGCAGCTCTTGATGGAAATCAGAAATAAAGCAGTAGATATGTACAAAACATTAACTAACATTCCAGTTTAATTACAATGAAAGATAATCCTCTAAGTTCAGTCTTAAACATTTTTAATAAACTAACACTTCAGCAGAAAATGGTTATTGGCGGAGCCGTAAGCTTAACTGTACTTCTGCTTGGTGTACTTTTGGTCTTTCTAAATCAGCCAAACTATACAACTCTTTTCTCAGGACTTTCGCAGGAAGATGCTTCAAAAGTTATCGATCAATTGAACGCTCAAAAAATTCAATATGAAATTGCTGATAATGGAAAGACAATAAAGGTTCCGAAAGAAAAAGTTTATGAGGAAAGAATTACACTTGCGGGAAAAGGCATTCCAAGTTCTGGAATTGTAGGTTACGAAATATTTGATAAGAACACGATGGGAATGTCCGACTTTATGCAGAAACTGAATTACAAAAGAGCGCTTGAAGGTGAACTTGCTAAAACGATTATGGAAGTTGACGGAGTTGAAGGGGCAAGGGTCCATATTGTAATTCCTCAAAAATCAGTTTTTAAAGACGAACAAAAACCTCCAACAGCAGCAGTTGTTTTAAAGCTTCGAGATAATTATTCAATTACAAGAGGAAATATTGCCGCAATAACAAACTTAGTTTCAAGCAGTGTGGAAGGCTTAACACCGGGGAAGGTCACTCTTATTGATACGCAAGGAAAATTACTTTCAAAAGATGAAGATAGTGACCCTCTTGCTGTTTCAAGCTCAAAACAATATGAAATAAAAAGATCGATAGAAAATTATTTGGCGCAAAAAGCACAGGGAATGCTTGATAATGTGCTTGGTTACGGTAATGCAATGATTGAAGTAAACGCCGATCTGAATTTTGATCAAGTTGAAAAAACTATGGAATCTTATGATCCAAATTCTCAAGTCGCTGTTAGTGAACAAAGTATAAAAACTGAAAACAATGGAAAAAATCTTGGTGACTCAACGGCTCAAGTAAGCCAGAACAACACTACAAATTATGAAATAAGTAAAACCATAGAAAAAGTTATTGCCGGTTCAGGAAATATAAAAAGATTAAGTGTAGCGGCAGTTATAAATGATATTCCAAAAGAAATAAAACAAAATAATAAAGAGGTAACAACTTTCGAACCCAGGCCGAAAGACCAGATGAATAAACTCGAAGAAATTATAAAGAATGCGGTTGGAGTTGATCCAACAAGAAACGATCAATTCTCTATTGTTGATATTCCATTTGAGACTAAAGAATTAGAAGATGAAAAAATTACTACTCCTGGAGTAATAGATAACATGAACCAATATATCAATCCTTTTTTGATGATTGCGGCTGTTGCGGCTTCTTTGTTTTTACTTAAAGGATTGATGAAAAGATTAAAGAATGAAAAAATTGTTATTGGAACTTTTAATAATGAAAATGCAATGCTAGATAATTTTGCACAGCCAGAACTGGCAGCGGCAGCACCAGCTCCGCAAATTGGGATGAGAATGAAAAAAAATCTTTTACCAATTGGTGATTTGGAAGATGAAATTTCGGATGATGCAGTTAGAAAGAAAAATCAACAATTGAAAATTTCAAATTATGTTTCAAAAAACCCAATTGATGCAGCGAAATTAATTAATGCTTGGCTTCATGAAGATGAATTTTAGGTTGAAAGATGCAAAAGGAATTAAAAACAGTTGATATATCAGGCGTTCAAAAAGCAGCGTTGCTTATGATTGCTTTAAATGTTGAAAATGCATCAGAAGTATTTAAACACCTCGATGCCAGCGAGATTGAAATGATCTCAACAGAAATTTCAAAAGTTAGAAACATTCCATCTCAAACTGTTGACTCTGTAATGGAAGAATTTTACAGCATGGTAACAGCAAGAGAATATGTTTTGGAAGGTGGATTAGAATATGCACAGGCAGTATTGGAAAAATCATTCGGAATTAATCGAGCTGTTGAAATTATTGAAAAAGTTAAGAACTTAACCACACTCAGAGGATTTGATGTTTTGAAGAAAGCTGACTCTGCCCAGCTTGTTAGTTTTTTAAGCAAGGAACATCCGCAAACAATTGCACTAATCCTTTCTCATCTTTCACCAGATCAAACAGCAGCGGCTCTTAAAGAATTAACAGAGCCATTAAGGACTGATGTAGTTTTTAGAATCGCTACACTTGGAAAAATTTCGCCCCAAACTCTTAAGCAAATTGAAAAAGTAGTTGATGATATGGCTGGTTTTAGTATGAGTCAGTCATTAAGCAAAATAGGCGGAACAAAAAGTTTAGCTGCTGTTCTCAACCGAACAAATGTAAGTTTAAGCAAAGAAATTTTAACCGGACTTGAACAAAAAGATGCTGATGTTGCCGGCGAAGTAAAACGCCTAATGTTTTTGTTTGATGATGTTGTAAACATTCAGGATAAAGACATACAGAAAATTTTAAGAGAAGTTGACAGAAAAGATTTAGCGCTCTCGCTAAAAATTGCTGATGAAAAACTTAGGCAAAAAATATTTGCAAATATGTCTGAAAGAGCTTCCGATTTATTGAAAGAAGAGCTTCAGTATATGGGAATGGTAAAATTAAAAGAAGTTGAAGCAGCGCAAGCAAAAATTATTGACATTGTAAAAGCACTTGAGGAAAGCGGAGAAATTTCTTTGAACATGAGAGCCGGATCGGACGAAATTTATGTCTAGTGTTATAAAGGTAAATGCGAAATCAAAAAGCATAAACATCTCGATGAAGAATTCAATTTCGAGTTCAAATATCGAGACTGAAAAAGAAGAAATATTTTTTCAGCGGCAGTTACAACAGTATTATGAAAAGGGATTTACTGACGGACAAAGATCAGCAACAGAAAGATTGGAGAATGAATATTCTGAAAAACTCTCAAACAAGTATGAAGAAATAAAAAAGAAACTAATTGAATTTGATAATGCATTAAATGAATACGGCAAAGAGTTTGAAAAAATTGTTATTGAACTTTCGCTTTCCATTTCCGAAAAAATAGTTCATAGAGAAATTTTAAAAGAAACAATTATTGATGATGTATTGAAAGATTCAATTAGAAGAGTAATAGGTTCCAATAAAGTTGTTGTAAAACTAAATCCTTCTGATTTTGAAAAAATAAATTCAGAAAGCAATAATATTTTTAATGATGATTCGCTCTCAAAAATAAATTTTGAAACTGATGATAAGATTGAACTCGGCGGGTGCTTTATTGAAACAGAAATCGGAAATGTTGATGCGAGAATTCCATCGCAATTCATTGAATTGAAAAAAAATTTAGAAGCTAACATAATCCACGATTTATAATGGATCTTAATTACACAATTACAAATAAATATAAAAGAATTATCGATCGATCCGATTTAATAAAAGTAAATGGAAAGGTATCAGACGTTATTGGATTGGTGATTGTATCTGTCGGCCCGAATGTTTCCTTGGGTGAAATTTGCATTGTGATTGATAGAGAAGGAAATGAAGTATGCAAAGCCGAAGTTGTTGGTTTCAAAGAAGGCAAAGTACTTTCAATTGCTTTAGGCGAAGTTCATAATATTTCTCCTTCATGTGAAATTATAGCTTTAGGTAAAGCTTTTACGGTTGGAGTTGGCGCGGAACTTTTGGGAAGAGTAATTGACGGATTGGGAAATCCAATTGACGGTAAAGGAGAAATTTTTTGTTCTACTTCTTTATCTATTTATAATACTTCTCCAAATCCTCTTGAAAGAAAAAGAATTTCCGAACCACTTCAAACCGGTGTTAGATCAATTGATGGATTGCTGACTGTAGGTAAAGGCCAGCGAATTGGAATTTTTGCTGGCAGCGGTGTTGGTAAAAGTGTAACGATGGGAATGATTGCTCGAAATACAAACGCTGATGTAAATGTAATTACTCTAATTGGCGAAAGAGGAAGAGAAGTTAGAGAATTTATTGAAAAAGATCTTGGCGAAGAAGGTTTAAAAAAATCTGTTGTAATTGTTGCAACTAGCGATAAATCAGCATTGATAAGAATGAAAGGCGCATTTATAGGGATAACTATAGCAGAATATTTTCGAGATCAAGGATTGGATGTAGTTTTAATGATGGATTCAGTTACAAGATTTGCGATGGCTCAAAGAGAAATTGGTTTAACAATTGGTGAACCGCCTACAACAAAAGGTTATACTCCATCCGTCTTTGCAATTCTTCCTAAATTACTTGAGCGTGCCGGCAGTACTGAAAAAGGATCCATCACAGGATTTTACACAGTACTAGTTGACGGTGATGATATGAACGAACCAATTGCTGATGCTGCTCGTTCAATTTTGGATGGACATGTTGTCCTCTCTAGAAAGCTTGCAAACAAAGGACAATTTCCTGCAGTTGATCCGCTTCAGAGTATTAGCCGTGTAATGCCGGATATCGTCTCGAATGAGCATAAAAAAAGAGCAACTTCTTTTAATGAAATTCTTGCAACGTATAATGAAGCAGAAGACTTAATTAATATCGGCGCTTATGTTAAAGGAAGCAATCCGCAAATCGATCATGCTTTATCAAAAATAAAATTTCTTCGATCTTTTCTTAAACAAGAAATGAATGAAGGTGCAGTGTTTGAACAGACGATAGAAAGATTGAACCAAATAATTGAATTACCAGTGGGTTAATAAATGGCAAAATTTGTTTACAAATTCGAAACAATAAAGAAAACGAAAGAAGCTCTTGAAAAAAAAGCACAAAAAGAAATTGCTTTAATTGATCTGGAGCTTGCAAAACTTACGGATGAATTAAAACAAATTGAAGAAGAAGAATTGAATAGTAAAAGAAGCTGGGCAAAAAAGGATGTTGCAATTTCTGAAATTAAGTTCAAAAAAAATTACGAACTATTATTAGCGCGGAAAAAATTTGCTTTAAAAACACAGATTGAGAAGATGAACGAAAAAAAAGATTTGAAGCTGAAAGAATTAATTGAGAAAAGTAAAGAACATAAAATTTTTGAATCACTTGAAGAAACTTACCACGAAAATTTTACAACTGAACAGAATAGCCTGGAACTAAAATTTATTGACGAGTTAGCCACACAAAAATTCATAAGGCAGACTAAGTGAAAGCTAAGATAATTTATATTACAGTTTTTTTAGCGGTGTTTTTATTTACTACCGGCGGAATAATTTATTTCAATACAGTTTATAAAGATATTTTTAGATTCGACTTCACACCGGTTAAATCAATACCAAATAAAGATAAAATGATTGACACGGCAAAGGTATCAATTGCTGAAATTAAAAGTTATTTATTTGATGACTTTAAACAAGAAGTTCTTGATTCCTTAAAAACGATAATTCCTCCCAAAACTAATGATACCGTTTACACTAATGCATTTAGGGATTCACTTTTGCTTGACAGCTTGAGAAACTTGCAAGCCGCATTAAAGACAGTTGATGATAAAATAAAATCAAATAATACAAAACCGCAAAAAGTAGCTGTCCAGCAAACTCCAATAACTGATGATAAAATAAAGCCGGACAGCAATTACAATGTATGGAAAATTCAAACTGCAAAATTATATGAATCGATGGATCCGCAAAAGGCTGCTAAAATAATTCAAAGTTATTCCGATAATGTAGCAAGAGATATAATTTATACGATGAAACAGAAAAAAGCAGCGGAAATTTTATCCGAATTAAATCCTGAAACAGCAAATAGAATAACGAGAGCAAAATAAATGCAGTTCAATCCATTATTCATTCCAGCAGGCGCACAAACAGAATCAGCTACAACTGTTAAACCGTCAAAGCTAACTAATTCTTCTTATCTATTTTCAGATATCATTAGAATTATAAATGAAAACTTGCTTCAATCTAATTCAGCAAAACAGAACAGCAATACAAATGGAACTCTTTCAAATGTTTTAACTAATGTCAACAATTCAACTTCAAAATCAATTGAAAATTTAATTCCAGTTCAAGAGAATTTAAAAACACAAAATACAAGCAGTGATTCGAATAATTTGCAGACATTTAACTTTGATAATATTGATATAGCAAGTTTAGTTAATAAACTGGCTGCACTTTTTAATGCACTTGGAATTTCTGCAGATTCACTAAAATTAAATCCAAATGATAATTTCATACAGACAAATACCGATCTGCAAACTTCTTTATCTTCTTCGTGCAACGGATTAAAAACTTCTAATGTTGAAAATCAAAAAAATAAAAATATGGTTGACTTAACCAATCAATTAAAATCAACAGCAGATTCATATAACGTTGAGAAAATATATACATTAATTCAAAATCTTTTTACTTATTCTAATCTCACTATAAACAAAATAGTAAATCCAAAAGTTGAAGAGGGCGGTGTAATAAAAGATAATTCTGCCAAAAATAATTCTTCAAAAGACAATCAAGCAACTGATCCGAGTGCTATGGTAGGGGCTATCCTTAACTTATTGCAAAATAAAAACAACGTCGAAATAAAATTGCCTGGTGCAAATATTAAAATTAGTTTGTCAGACATAAATATGCTCAATGGTACAAATAAAATAGCTGATAAATCATTTTCACAGAATAAAACCCCACAAAATGCTAAAGCAAACAACTCAATAAATCTTAGTGCTTTGGAAGATATTGGCATGTCGACGGATCAGTTATCTGATACAATTATAAGTCAAGATAATTCAGAATTAAATCAGAACATGCAAGGTCTATTTCAAAATAAAAATAACGTTGAAATAAAATTGCAAAGTGCTGATTTGAAGATAAGTTCATCAAAAGGAAATTTGTTTGATGAAACAAATAAAGTAGTTGATAAATCATTTTTACAGAATCTGACTTTACAGACTGCTAAAGATCAAGGTACAAATAATCTTTCTAACTTAAGTGAAAATAGCACATCGATAAATCAGCCGTCGAATGCAATTCAAAGTGAATTAGAAAATTCTTTTACAAATTTGAATTTGCAAGATATTGTGTCTGGTAAAATTTCTAAATCAAATTTTTGCTCAAATGATAATCAAGTTTTACATCCACATTCGGCAAAGATGAATATTGTTATTTCTTTCCCGAAGGAATTGAAGACAACTCAGGCGGGCAGTTCGGTTGCAAAAACAGAAAACATCAAGTTTGAAGATTTTACACCCTTTAACAACGAAATTCCTATTCAAAATAATGGAAATTTTAATACTCAAGTCCAATTGGATCCAAAAAATATTTCTCAAAATTCCACACAAAAATTGGATCAAAATTTATTGAAGGATGTTAAGAGTATTCAAATTGATTCAAACAAGCCTGAAATGGAAACTACAAATACTTTAAATAATGGGAATGATCAATTTCAGAAGCCAAATATCGAGTCTTTAGGAGATAATAAAAATATACAGACTAAAATTGAACATACTATAGTTCAACCGGTGGATAATTTACCAAAGGCTCAAAGCGATAATTCACATCAAGTAAATATTTCTGACAACGATTTGAAGGCACAAATAATTGTTGGCAAATCAGATTCTTCTGCAGAAAACAATCAATCAAAAAATAATTCAGATTCAAATAAAAACGGTGATTTAAAATTTATTCTAAATCAATTAAACAATGTTAAAAATAATGTTGATTCAGCGGACATTAAAAATGTTTCATCCTTCGAATCAAATTCAAATCAGGTAAAAACCGTAAATATATCTGAAGTAGTAAATGAAATAACTAATTTGGTAAAACAGGGAAGTACAAAGAGCATAGTTCTAAATCTAAAGCCTGAAAGCTTGGGAAGTATGAAAGTAACTGTTGATGTATCTAAAAATACAGTTCATGCAAATGTTGAAGTTGATACAGAAGCGGTGAAATTAATAGTTCAAAATAATATTAATGATTTAAAACAATCTCTTGCCTTAAACGGAATGCAATTGAATTCTTTTACTGTAAATGTTTCCGGCGGTGAGCAAAAATTCGGTAAAGCATTAAATCAAAAGAAAAAATCAAACTATCATTCAATAGAACAAAAAGTTGAAATTAATAATAACTCACTAGCGGCTAAAAGTATGGGTTATAATACTTACGAGTATTTAATTTAGGAGAATTTTATGGTTAACGGAGTAACGAATGTAACAAATGGTCAAACAAGTACCGTCAGTTCAAGCAGCGGTACAACACTTGGCAAAACTGATTTTATGAACCTTCTTATTGCACAGATGAAAAATCAAGATCCAATGAGCCCGATGGACGGAACTCAGTTTGCTGCCCAGCTTGCTCAATTCAGTTCACTCGAACAACTTCAAAATCTGAATGATAATATGACGACAAGTATTAATGCTAATTATGCTTTAACGCAATCAATCAACAATACACTCTCTTCAACATTGATTGGGAAAGAAGTTAAAATTGGCGGCGGCAATATTCAAAATAACGGACAAGGAAGCATTGATCTTGGCTATACACTTCCTGCTGATGCATCTTCAGTTTCAATTACTGTTACTGATTCAAATGGAAATGTTGTAAAGACATTAAATAATTTACCCACTTCATCCGGCGATAATAAACTTTCTTGGGATTTCTCCGATAATAATGGCAATACATTACCACAAGGTAAATATACTTACACAGTGACAGCAAAAAGCATGGACGGAAGCGATATGACGGCAACACCATTTATTGAAGGGATAATTTCAGGAGTTCAATTTGGAAGTAACGGAGCCAGCTTGGTTGTTAACAATTCTCAATATCAGCTTTCAGACGTGCTTGAGATAATTGATCCTAATTCTCAAGGAGGAAATTAAAATGACAGAAGTAAATGGTATAAGTGTACCGTTTATTCCGATTACTCAAAACAGTGATTTCGGAAATGTCAAAGCTAAAAGCAGTGCGGATAGTTTCAGTTCTATTTTTCAGGAAGAACTGGATAAAGTAAAATTTTCGAATCACGCTTTGAAGAGATTAGAAAACAGGAACATCCAATTAAGCAGCAATGAAATTAATAAAATACAGGATGCTGTACAAAAAGCTGAATCTAAAGGGTCAAAAGATTCTCTAGTGATGATGAATGACACTGCCTTCATAGTAAATATTCCAAATCGTACAGTAGTTACAGCACTTCCGGTTGGTGAAAGTAATGAAAATATTTTTACGAATATCGACAGTGTGGTGTTTGCATAAACTGTAAAGTTCAAGTTTAAGTTCAAGATCAAGAGTAAGATAAAGTTCAAGTTTAGAAATAAATAATTAATTAAATAATATAGAGCGGGACCTTTCGAGGGCGCTCTGAATCCGGTGGACTGATTGAAGCCGGGTTAAATTTCAGAAAAAACCTAGGAGGTTAAAATGGCACTTCTTAATTCACTTTTCTCTGGCGTTTCAGGTTTGCAAAACTTGCAATCTATGATGGATGTTATTGGTAATAACATTGCTAACGTTGATACAATCGGTTTCAAAAGTTCAAGAGTTACATTCAGCGATACATTTAATCAGCTTTTGAAATCAGGCACAAACCCAACAGATTCTACTGGCGGTACAAACAGCTTTCAAGTCGGTTTAGGGATGAAAATAAATTCAATCGATAGAAACTGGAACCAGGGAACTTTTCAATCAACCGGTATATCAACAGACTTAGCTTTGCAGGGTCCGGGTATGTTTATTCTAAACAGCAACGGGCAAAATTTTTATTCAAGAGCGGGCGCATTTATTTTTGATGCCAACGGCAAACTTGTAGATCCGCAGAATGGTGCTGTTGTACAAGGAAAAGTTGCAAATGGTTTAGGACAAATTCCTCAAGGTACCGCAATTCAGGATATCGTTGTTGACAAAAACTTAAAACTTCCTGCAATTAAAACATCAAATATTTCCTGGGGAGGGAATTTACAAAGCAGCTCTCCAACAGTTGCAACAAATACAGTTAACCTTACTGACAGCTTAGCAGGAGAAGCACCTTTTACCGCTCCTGCTTCAACTACTGATGTTTCAATCGTTGGGAAAGATGGAACAAATTATACAATGAAAGTTTCATACACTCAAAATGCCGGGGCATGGACTCCAAGTTTCCAGGTTTATGATTCTAATAATAATCTTTTAGCAGCGCAGCCAACTGCTTCGCCAGCACTTAGTGCATTAACATTTAATTCTGCAGGCAACTGTACTAGCGCGCCAGTAACCATAGCAAGTGCAAATGGCAATATTTCATTCAACTTAGACTTTTCTAAAATAACACAATCTGCTACATCATCAACATCTACAAGTATTCCTGCAATAGTAAATCAAGGAAATACTGAAACACCTGTTTTAGGTTCAGTTAGTATCTATGATTCATTAGGAAATGCACATACTTTAAGTGTACAATACGATCATGCATACGGAAATACCTGGAATTGGAAAGTTTCAGTACCACAAACAGACGGTGGTACTTTTACCGGAGCTACAAGCGGAACAGTTACTTTTGATCCAAATGGACAAATTCAATCAATAACCCAAGGCGGAGTAACAGTACCAGGCATACCGCCAATTCCTCAGGTTACTTATAATCCTGGAAATGGAGCTGAAGCACAGCCAATTAATTTAAACTTTGGATCTGGTACTGCGGGAATTACACAAACTTCGCTTACTTCTCAAGTAGCAGCTTTATCTCAAGATGGTTCCGCATCTGCAACACTCACTAATTTGAATATTGACCAATACGGCAATGTAGTTGGTGTATTTTCAAATGGAAATTCCAGAACATTAGCTCAAGTTATGGTTGCTACATTTACAAACCCAAATGCATTAGTAAGCGCTGGCAGCAATATGTATTCAGTTGCAGCAAACTCTGGTACGCCATTAATTAATGCACCTGGAGAATCTTCAGCAACCACAATTCAATCTGGCGCTTTAGAACAGTCGAATGTTGATCTATCACAGGAATTTACGAATATGATAGTTTCACAAAGAGGTTTTGAAGCTAACGCAAAAGTTGTAACAACATCTGACCAACTGCTTCAGGATATAACGAATTTAGTTAGATAACGCGCATAATCCCCTCACATAAAAAGGAGTATCGATAAGCGGATACTCCTTTTTCCTTTTTAAAGCAAATTATTCTTCAAAATTCAACCAAGTGTAGAATAATAACCAAAATTGTTCTTCTATTTCTCAGTGTTTTATTCATTTGATAAAAAACTATTTGGCATATCAATTGACAAATATTCAAAAAACAAAAAAAAGACTATGCCAATACCAGAAGAAAAATTAGAAGACATCAAACCAGAAGATATTAAACCTAAACCTGAAAAATCTGCGGTTAATACAAAAGTGTTGATATTTGGAATTCCTATTTTCATAATTCAATTGATAGCTGTTTATTTTGTTACCGCAAATATTTTGATTAAAAGGTTAGAGGCCAAAGCACAAATTCCAACCAATAATAACACTGCTGTTCAAGTTAATCAAACTGCAAATAATCAACCGGTTGAATATGGAAAATATATTTATTCGATTGACGATATAATTGTTAATCCGGCAGATACTGACGGGAAAAGACTTTTGTTAACATCTGTGGGAATTGATTTAGCAAAACTTGAAATGGAAAATGATTTGAAAAGCCGTGAGCCAATGGTAAAGGATGTAATAATTTCTACGCTTGCAAGTAAGAATATTGATCAATTAGATAATACAGCTTATAGAGACACATTGAAAATGCAAATTGCAGGCGGATTAAAAAAATTATTACCAAATGTTTCTATAAATAATGTTTACTTCAGTAAATATATAATTCAATAATATGGCAGAAGTATTATCACAGCAGGAAATAGATCAGCTGCTTAATAAAGTTAAGAGCGGCGAAGAACAACCGGTTAATCAGAATACGGAAAAAGAAGCTGTTCTTTTTGACTTTCGCCTACCAAATAGAATTTCAAAAAATCAGCTTAGAACTATTAGAAATATAAATGAAAACTTTGCAGAAAGTTTCAGCGCATTTCTTGTTACTAAATTACAGTCAATCATAAATATTAATGTAACATCAATCGATCAAATTTATTATTCGGAATATATTCTATCAGTTTCCAACCCGGCATGCCTTTATACATTTGAAATTCGAAACACTGATATAAAAGGAATTCTTGAACTAAGCATGGATCTTTCACTTGCCTTAGTAGATAAGCTGTTAGGCGGAAGTGGTGTCGGTACAAAGCAATCAAATATAATAACGCCGATTGAACAAAAAGTAATTGGAGTTGTAGTTGAAAGAGTAATGGTTGATCTAAGAAAAGCATGGCAAATTGTAGATGACTTGGATTTTAAAGTAGAAAGATTTGAATCGGATATAGATTTTGCTCAGATCACTTCACAGAGTGAATCTGTGCTGCTTATTTCTTTCGAAATTTTGATTGCTGAAAAATCTTATATGATGAATCTTTGCTTTGCAACTTTTGCTTTCGATAAAATTCTGTCAAAATTATCATCCCAAAAATTTTCGTCAATAAGGCCGGCAAAAAATGCAGCTACAAGTACAAGCGAAATTATTTCGAATCATTTATATAAAACTTTTTTGCCGGTCACTGTAGAATTTGGATCAGCAAAAATTTCGGTTCAAAATTTATTCGACCTTGAAAAAGGAGATATTATTAAACTTGACACATCCATAAGCGATGAGCACACTGTTAAAATTGGAAACAAAACATTGTTTATGGGCAGGGCTGGCGTAGTAAATAGGCATAAAGCAATAAAAATTACGAGAAAAGTTGAACAACAAAATAAACCAGAATAAGGAAAGATTATGGCAGATAATATTAGCAACGAAGACGTAACTCCAAA
>DAIEML010000033.1 GCA_027349615.1 Ignavibacteriales bacterium
TTCTCTTCAGTTCAGTTTAAAGTATCTCTTAATATATCTAATGACCTTTGACTTAATAATTCAATTTTAATTAGTCCTAAATCTTCTAATATGTACATATCTGGTTGAGAAATTATTTGCTATAATCTTTTCTTCTTATTATACTTTAAGATTTCTTGATCAGTAAATCCATATGCTTTAGCAACTTCTCTAAATGCAGAACTGCACGAAAAGTAATTGTTGTTAAAATTATTGCAACATTTTTCGTATCCGTATTTTTCAAAAACTTATTTTACTATTTCATCTCTTTCCTTCCAAGAAAAATCGATATCAATATCCGGCGGATTACTTCTACCCTTATTTAAAAATCTTTCGAAGTATAAATTTTATTTAATTGGATCAACTTGTGTTAAACCTAAACAATAAGAAACAATACTATTAGCTGCTGAACTTCGTCCTATCTTCATTCGTCTCTTTAATAATGAATATGAATCTTTCAACGCTTATCATAAATTGGATATTTATACTTACCCAATTCTAAATCAACATTAAAATTATCAGAAATATTTTCGGCGTTTATAATAGCTTCTGGTAATGAATGCCAAACCTTATCCATTTCATTCGGTTCATTCCAAATAATTTCTTCTTCAACTAAATCATCATTACCTAAATTACCTACTGTAGAAATTAATTTTATTGCTGTGAAATTTTGTGAAGGAAATAATCATCTTTATTTAAAAAGTAAATCAAATTTGAAGCTACATATATTATTTTATTTTCAAGAACATCATTATATAATGATTTTGATTGAGCCTTGTCCTGTTTTGTTGAATTAAGCTCTGCAAAAACATTTTTATTTAGATTGATATTTTTAATAATTCAATACTAGAAGTGAAAACAAATAATTTATCTTGATAATTATTGATTATTTCAAAAAGAGAAAAATTGTCTTTTATTTTTCTAAAAGTAATAATTTTACAAAGTTCATAATAACCCAAATTATTTTTAACAAAAAACATTGCGTTACTGTTTTTATAAATAGGATCATCAAACAAAGCGCCTAAAATTGGTTTAATGCCGGCTTCAATATATTTTTTGGTAAACTGAATTAATCCATACATTCCATTGTGTCTGTTAAAACTAAAGATTTTAATTTTGTTTTTGGGGCGAATAAAATCAAATTATCTAAAGTTGATCTCCCCCGCAAAAAAGAATAATTACATTCTACAGGTAAATGTAACTTTATAATTTAAGTTAATAATTTGCTTGCAAAAATTAGGTTTATCAAAAATATAATTATTAATCTGATTAATAAGTTGTAAATAAAAGGAAAGATATAAAATAAAGATTTATTTCTAGCTTTTTATTGCTTTATCGGCAATGTCATTTCTAAAATAAATATTTTTAAAATGAATTTTTCTCAAAGCTGAATAAGCGCCATTCTTTGCTGCTTTAAAATCATTATTTTTATTTACAGAAGTAACTCCCAAAACTCTTCCACCATTTGTAACAATTTTATTTTCAACTTCCATTGTACCAGCATGGAAAACTATAACATTTTCAGATTGATTTTCCAATCCGGAAATTTCATAACCTTTTTCAAAAGAATCCGGATAACCTTTAGAAGCAGCAACAACACAAACTGCAGCTCCGCCAGAATATTTTACTGCATTTTTATCAAGATTGCCTGTCGATGCAGAGAATAAAAGATTTAATAAATCTCCTTCTATTATCGGAAGTACAACTTGAGTTTCAGGATCACCGAATCTGCAATTAAATTCAACTACTTTTGGACCTTCTTTTGTCAGCATTAATCCGCAATAAAGACATCCAATAAATTTTCTTTCTTCCGCTGCCATTGCATTTAATGTTGAAGTAATTATTTTTTCCTCAACTTCTTTTAATATTTCTTTTGTTACTAAAGGAGCCGGTGAATAAGCACCCATTCCGCCAGTGTTCTTTCCCGTATCGTTATCACTGATTCTTTTATGATCTTGAGCTGAAGGAAGGCAAATAAAATTGGTTCCATCGGTAATTGCAAAGATTGATGCTTCTTCCCCAATTAAAAAATCCTCAATAATTATTTTCTCTCCAGCTGGCCCAAATATTTTTTTTACAAATATTTCATCCAACACATTTTGAGCTTCAGAAAAAGCATTACAAATAATAACTCCTTTACCGGCTGCTAATCCATCGGCTTTAATAACACAAGGGAATTTGATCGAAGATAAATAATTTTTTGCACTTTCAATTTCATTTGAAGAAAATTCGGCAAAATCTGCAGTAGGAATATTATACTTAGCCATCAATCTTTTTGAAAAAGTTTTATGACCTTCAATTTCAGCAGCCGCTTTATTAGGGCCAAAAACTTTAAAATTATTTTGGCGAAGATAGTCTGCCATACCATTTACAAGCGGTTGTTCAGGACCAATTACAACCAATTTAATATTTTTATTATTACAAAAATTTACCACTGCATTAAAATCATTAGGATCTACATTTACAACATTTTCTCCTAAGGTTTTTGTTCCTGGATTTCCTGGAAGAATAAAAAGTTTATCAAGTTTTTTACTTTCTTTAATTTTATAAGCTAAAGCATGTTCCCTTCCACCTGATCCAATAACTAAAACATTCATATAATCTCATCCTTAACCAAAAACTGAAATTGCTTTGTTAAAAGCTCAGATAGAAAATCCCTTCGATGTTTTTCAACAAATTCTTCATCAGGTATAGGCAAAGCACCTTTAACATAAAGTTCATAAATTCTTAAAATCGTTTCTTTAATTTCATTTATATCATCCGGTTTAGTTATAAACGATGCTTTATACTCAGTGGCAGAAGCTTTTAATGCTCCATCCGGAACTGAAACAAGAATTGGTTTTCTAGTCCCGAAATATTCATATAATTTACCACTTGAATGAGTATCGACATTTCGTGCATATCCAACCATCATCCAGAGAACATCGCTCGACATAACTTTGGATAATGCTTCCTTATGATCTAAATATCCAAATTCTATTACAAATTCTTGAAGCTTTAATTTCTTAATTAATTTTTTGTTTTCATTTCTAAAATGACCAATGAATTGAAGTTCAATATTCGCTGTAACATCTGGTCTTTCAATTGATAATTGCTTAAAAGCATTTAAAAAATATTTGGGTGTTATAAACTCATAAAACATTCCCGAATAAGTCAGCCGCATTTTCTCATTTGGTTTCTTATCGATATGCAGCTCATTAAAATCAGCCGGATCGAAACCATGTGGAATAATATAAACATCTTTAAAAGTTAAAAATTTAAAATGATTAAGCAGCTTTTCTTTCATTCTTCTGTTTGTAGCAATTACAAGTTCAGTAACTTTTAATGCTTTGTACTCCATTCGCTTATTTAGAAATTTATGAATCGGAGTTGGATAGAATGCAAATTGATTTCCATACCAAAGGTCGCGGTAATCAACAACCAACGGAATATTAAATTCTTTCTTTAGCTTAACAGCAATATTTATTGCAGAGAACGGAGGTGCGCTTACAAAAATTAAATTATATTTTTCTTCACTTAAAATTTTATGTGCCGTTTTGATAGCTTTTTTTGCCCAGCCTTTTTTATTATCAGGTACAAAAAAAGTATAACTCAGTCTGCTAAGAATTTTGCGAATAAATTCTGGCGGCATTTTTATAGTCCCTTTTTTTGCTAAGATAGAATTGATATCTCTGCCACCTACTCGGACAATATTAATTTTCGCTTCCTCAGCCTCTTTAAGAAGATAATTATCATGAGCATAATAACCGGTATTGGCAGCTGTTAAAACTGTTGGTTCCCAGTTATAATTTTTCATGTACTTAACAAATTTTAAAGTACGCTGAACACCGCTTAACCCCATTGGCGGAAAATAATAAGCTATAACAAGTACTTTATACATCAGAAGAAAATATTTTATTTATCAAAATTTTTTTTTCGCTAAGCTTTTAGATATGATAATTTGGCGCCTCTTTAGTTATAGTTACATCATGAGGATGGCTCTCTTTTAATCCTGACAAAGTAATTTTGATAAATTTCGTCTTAGTTTTTAATTCCCATATATTCTTCGCACCACAATAACCCATCGCTGCCCTTAAACCTCCAATTAACTGATACACTGTGTCTGAAAGCGATCCTTTATAAGGAACACGTCCCTCAACGCCTTCCGGAACCAATTTAGCAATATCATCTTCAGCATCTTGAAAATATCTATCTTTACTTCCACGTTTCATTGCAGATAATGATCCCATGCCTCTATAAACTTTAAAACTTCTTCCTTCAAAAAGAATTTTTTCGCCTGGACTTTCTTCAACGCCGGCAAACAAACCACCGATCATAACAGAATCCGCACCAGCCGCAATTGCTTTTGGTAAATCTCCTGTTTGCTTTATTCCGCCATCTGCAATTAAAGGAATTCCTTTACTCTTTACTGCTTTGGAAACTTCAGCTATTGCAGTTATTTGTGGAACACCGACTCCGGCAACAATTCGAGTTGTACAAATCGAGCCTGGACCAATACCAACTTTCACAGCATCAACTTTGCAATTGATTAGATCTAGTGCAGCTTCGTATGTGCCGATATTTCCAGCAATGATTTGTTCGTACTTAAATTTTTTTCTTGCTTCTTTTATTGTTTTTATAACTCCTGCAGAATGTCCATGCGCAGTATCTATAACAATAACATCCGCGCCTGCTTTAAAAAGTGCGGCCATTCTATCAAGAGTATCAAATGTAACTCCAACAGCTGCACCAGCTCGTAATCTTCCGTGCTCATCTTTACAAGCATTGGGATGCTTTTTCTTTTTTTGAATATCCTTAAAAGTGATTAAACCTTTTAAAATTCCTTTTGAATCAACAACCGGAAGTTTTTCAATTTTATATTTTTGAAGAATCTTTTCAGCTTGCTCTAAATCAGTATTTAACGGCGCAGTTATCAAATTTTTACTGGTCATTAAATCTTTAACTTTCAATTTTTTGTTTGGTTCAAACCTTAAATCTCTATTTGTCAAAATTCCGACAAGCTTGCCAACGTTATCAACCACTGGAATTCCAGAGATGCTATATTTCTTCATAATTTCCAGTGCATCACCAATAGTTTTTTCTGCTGTTAATGTTACTGGATCTCTAATCATTCCACTTTCAGAACGCTTAACTTTATCAACTTCTATGCATTGAGCTTCAATGCTCAAATTCTTATGAATTATTCCTATTCCGCCTTCTCTTGCAAGCGCAACTGCCATTGCAGATTCTGTAACAGTATCCATTGCGGCAGAAATTATTGGAATGTTCATTTTAATTTCCGGAGTCAGAACAGTCTTAATTTCAACTTCTCTCGGTAATACAGAAGATTTTCTTGGAACTAGCAATATATCATCAAATGTTAAACCTTCTACAATTGTTCTGTTATCAATCATATTTTTTCCATATTAAAAATCTTTTGGGAATAACACCAATGCTAATCAAAAGCAGAAAAGCCAGTTATGTCTTCACCAATAATCAGCGTGTGCATTTCATGAGTTCCTTCGTATGTTTTCACTGATTCCAAATTTGCAGCATGGCGCATTACCGGATATTCATCTAAAATTCCATTTGCGCCTAAAATTTCTCTTGCAACATGTGCAATATCCAAGGCTTTTTCACAATTGTTTCTTTTGGCTAAAGAAACTTGAGTATGTTTTAATGTTCCTTTATCCTTCAATCTTCCTAATTGAATATTAAGGAGTTGAGCTTTAGAAATCTCCGTCAACATATAAACTAATTTCTGTTGAGTAATCTGATAAGCTGCAATCGGTTTGCTAAATTGCTTTCTTGATTTAGCATAATTTAAAGCTGAATCATAACAAGACATCATAGCACCAACAACGCCCCATGCAATTCCGTATCGTGCTTGATTTAAACACATCAAAGGATTTTTTAATCCAGTAGTTAATGGTAAAATATTTTTATCTGGAACAAAAACATTATCAAATATTAATTCCGAAGTTACGCTTGCGCGAAGTGAATGTTTCCCTTTCATTTCAGGAGCAGTAAATCCTTTAAATCCTTTTTCGACTAAGAATCCTCTTACAATTCCATCTAATTTTGCCCAAACCACAGCAACATCAGCAATTGTGCCGTTTGTAATCCACATCTTTGCGCCGTTTAATAAAAAACCATCTTTTACTTTTTCGGCTTTTGTTATCATGCCGCCGGGATTAGAACCATAATCCGGCTCAGTTAAACCAAAGCATCCGATCTTTTCGCCTTTTGCTAGCTTTGGCAGCCAGAAATCTTTCTGCTCTTGGCTTCCAAAAGTAAAAATAGGATACATTACCAAAGCACTTTGTACCGAGACAAAACTTCTGATTCCGCTGTCTCCTCGTTCCAATTCTTGCATTACTAATCCGTAAGCAACATTATTTAATTCAGCACAGTTATATTTTTGAGGAAGAGTTGTTCCAAACAAACTTAATTCAGCCATTTTAGGAATTAATTCTGCTGGAAATTTTGATTCGCGGTTATATTTTTCAATAATTGGTATTACTTCTTCAGAGACGAAATCACGAACAGTATTTCTAATCAGAATTTCTTCCTCATTAAACAATGTATCAATATCTAAATAGTCTACTCCCTTAAAAACATCCATCAGCTACTCTTTTTTTAATAAATTGGAAACCAAATTTAAAGGATAACCCTTATACAAGCAACAATGGATTAAATTCAATGAAAATAAAGTGGATTGAAAATTAGTTTGAATTCATTTTTGTGCTATAATTCACTGGAATAAAACTCATTTTTAATAATTTTTGTTTTATAAAATGAAAAACAGAATATCAAAATATCGAAAATATATGACAGCCACTTTTTTGGCATCGTATGTTTTTTTTATTGGGCTTACAATCGTTCATTACCATCATATAAATATCCAAAATGGTAACTACAAATTACTTGCAAATAATAGTTCATCAAAAAATTTATTTGACGGGCTTGTAGATGTTACTCATGAATGCACTGTTCAACAAATTGCCAATACTATTCTTGATTTCAATTTCACTGCAGATTTTAATATTATTAAAGAGAAATCTGATTTTGATATTTTAAATAATGAAATAGTAAAACTTCCATCAAACATACTTGATTCTAGCAATCCACATAGAGCTCCGCCAATCTCAACCACATTATTTAACCAAATTTAATAAATACTTTAGAGTTCGTTAGAAGAATTCACCAAGCAAATTAAGAAATAAGAAACATTGGTTCTAATTTGAACTTCACACAATTCTATAAGTATAACTATCACATTTTTATAAAATTTTTGGAGCTCTTTTTATGGAAAAGTTTTATCCAACTAAAAGTGGAATAAAGTTTTTAATACTTTTTTCAATATTATTAATTCCTTATAAAACAAATTTAGCATTATCAACTAAAGAAAATAAGCATGGAAATAATGTCAGTTTCAAAGTTACTGTTATTGATTCAGCAAATAATTCACCTCTCGAATTGGTAACTTTGATTTTAAAAAAGAATGATAAAATAATTAATGTAAAGGAAACCGATAACTTTGGCTCAGCAGTTTTTTCTGATGTTGAAATTGGGAAATATACTTTAGTCTCTCAATATGTAGGTTACAAAAATTACACAAGCAATATTATTGTGGATAAAAATCATAAAGACAAAAAAATATTTCTTCATGAAAGCGCAATAAATTTGCAGGAAATTGTTGTAACCGGCAATAAAGTAAATCATGTTTCAAGCTTTACAGATATTAAAACCGGAGTTAAAACGTTTGAACTGCAAACTTTTCATCCAAGTCCTGAGGCTAGAATGACATCAGTAATTCAAGAAAATTTAACTGGTGCAGTACGCGCACCAACCGGTGAAGTTCATATTCGAGGTCAGCATGGCGAGTTCACTTATTTAATTGATGGAATTCCAATTCCACTTGGTGTTTTTGGCGGGTTGAATGAAACTGTTGATCCTAGTGTTATAAAAAATGTTTCTTTTTTTACAGGTGGATTTCCAGCTGAGTATGGCGGTCAAACTGCTGCAATTATTGATGTTAAAACTCAAGTGCCTCCGGGAAAATTTCAGCTGAATCTTTCAAGTTATGCGGGAAGTTATTTAACTTCTAATAATCAAAATCTCGGGCCGCAGGTTGGTAGTTTTAAATCTCTAAATTCAAATGGACAAAGCATAACACTAAGTAATCATATAGGCAGCTTTGGATATTTCTTTTCCGGATCAAGAGATGAAACTGACCGCCGAATTGATCAGCCAGTCATAAGGTTGTCAAATGATCATGGCTTTGATTATTTCTTATATGGAAAGATGGATTACTTTTTAAGTGAAAAAGATTATCTTAGTGCAAATTTAAATTACAGCGAAACTAGAACTCAAATTCCTTTCGATCCAACAGTAGGAATAAACTTTGATACTCAAGACAGCTATAATTCATTTCAAACTGTTTCATATTATCATACATTTAATAGCGAAGCAGAAAAATCGAATGAATTATTTGCCGGTTTATATGTAAGAGAAGGCGGATTAATTTTCAATACAAGTCCGTTAGATCATACATTACAATTCATAAATAAAGATTCTACTAAAGGATACAGAGTAGATCAAAATAGAAATTTTGTTACTTATGGAACAAGAATAAAATATTCAGAAAAAACTTCTCATCAATTTGAATATGCAGTTGGTTTGGAAGCAAGTGTTACAAATGGTAAAGAAAATTTTAAGTTTAATGATGTAAACGGAAACGGACCGATTAATAATTCTAATTTTACCGGATCTGATTTTAGTTTATTTGCACAAACTAATTATCATCCTTTTGAATGGACAAGAATTGAAACAGGTTTAAGATTTGAGCAGCACATCGCTCCAGTAATTCTTAATCAAACACAATTAAGTCCAAGAGTAAAAATTAGTTTCTTTACTGATGACTTTACAACTTTATACTTAAGTTATGATAAACTTTTTATTCCAACAAATATTGAAGGACTTTCAGCAGTGGCTCTTGCAGTTGGAGATTCAGCAGCAGCAACGTATCCGGAAAAAGATAATTTATATGAAGCCGGAATAATTCATAATTTTCTTAATGGGATTAACGCTAAGCTAGATTATTTTTATAAATATTCATCGCCAGGATTGGATGATCAAACTTTAGGTTCAAGCACAATTAGAGTTAACGTTAACATTAATCAAGTAAAAGTAAACGGAATAGAATTAAGCTTAACTTATAATGATCCTTCAAATCCACTGTCTGGCTACTTGAACGGTTCATTGATGCATGCTTACGGAATTGGCCCGGTTTCAGGCGGCTATTTACCGCCGGATAATTCGACTGCACCTTTTGATTTGGACCATGACCAAAGATTGTCTGTTGTTGTTGGATTAAATTATCAACCACAGAATTGGTATGGAAATCTTGTAGGAATTTATGGGTCTGGATTAACTAACGGAATTAATAATTATTCTTTCCAAACCGGATTATTTGATTTTAACCAAACTGAACATACAACTCCATCTTGGATTTTTAATTTATCTGGTGGATATATTATTCCAGTTGGTAATGGCTCTGCAATTGAACCATCAATTAGCATTACAAATTTACTAGATCACGAACATTTGTTAAAAGGAGCCTTTTTCAGCAGTGCGAGTTTTGAAGAAAGACGGAATATAATTTTCAAAATTAGTTATCATTTATAAAAAAAATAAAAAATCAATTTTAATATTTCTTCTATTGTATTATCTTTGTGCGATTAAAAATTAAATTCATAAAATTTTTAATAATATAGATTGATTATTCAGCACGGAGAGGTGGGTGAGTGGCTGAAACCAACGGTTTGCTAAACCGTCGTACGGGTAAAACTGTACCCCGGGTTCGAATCCCGGCCTCTCCGCAAAAGAAACCTTAAAAGTTATTAAATATTCTTTTAAGGTTTTTTTATTTTAAATAGTTTATAAAATAAATCTATTGATTTTTACTCAGAACATTTTTGAAATAATTTCCCCAATAAAATATCCAATTGCAGCAATTCCGAAACCTACAATAAACATATCAAAACCACTTCGGAATATTCCTCTTCCTGTAAAGAAACTTCTTGCAGCACCAACACCAAAGTGAGCCACCATTGCTATGATAAATGAAGTCCATATTGCAGCTGTTCCAGTTAAGAAAAAGAAAGGGAATACTGGGATAACAGCTCCAATAGCTGTAGCTAAACCTGTTATCCATCCTTCTTTAAATGGATTAGTATTTTGTGAACCAATACCTAATTCTTCCCTAACTTTTTCTTCCAAAGCTTGTTCCGGATTTTTCATTATTTCTTTTGCCAAAGTAGAAGCATCTTTACTGCTCATTCCCTTTGCTTCATATATTAATGCTAATTCTTCGGTTTCTAATTCAGGCATTAAAAGAATTTCTTCCCTTTCCATTTTCTTTTCATAATCATGAACTTCTTTTTCACTGACAGCAGCGAGATAGCCAGACGAACCCATCGAGAGAGAATCAGCTAACATACCGGAAATACCTGAAATCAAAATAACATGTGGCGCTACACTTGCACCAATAACTCCAGCTATCAATCCGAAATTTGCAGTTAGTCCATCATTAAAGCCGTAAACAACATTTCTCAACAAACCACCTGATTCGGAGCGATGCCATGGTTCTTCTGATGTTCCTTTAATTGTCATTAACTTTCCAGCGTGTTCAGCAGAATCTTTTGCTAGCTGAAGTGCAATGTTTTTTGTTGGTTCATCCGAACTTGATTTGTACAAACCCAAATAAGATTTTACTTCCATTGCTTCTTCATTCATTAAAGTTTTTGATAAAATCCAAGTGCCAAATTTTTTAGAAACCCAAACCATTAATTTTGCTTGAAAAGATGGTTCCATTTTTTTAATAGTATAATTATTTTTTTCTAAAATTTCTCTCCAGGCGATAATATGTTTATCTTCTACATTTGCAAGCTTAAGATAAATCTCTTTTTTATTTTCATCTTTAATTAAATCTGCCAGTATTCGATACAAAAATGCAGCATCAATCTCTTCTTGAAGATGATGCAACCAAATAGAAATTGATTTTTTATTTGCCATTTTTAACTCACTTTAACTGATATTATATTTTTCAATTCATTAACATCCTAAATATACAGTTAGAATGAATCAATTTGAATTATGTGATTTTTAATGGCGAAGATTTGTTGATAAAAAAAGGGAGCCGAAGCTCCCAATATTAATCTTTTTTATCAGGATTCATATTTGGCGGAATTGGATTTGGAACCCTGTTATTAATTGGCGGTATGCTTTTAAGATATGCAAATATTGCTGCAAGATCATTGTCACTTAAAGAAGCAATTCCCTGCCACGGCATTGGCGGTAATAGATTTCTACCTGTACCCAAGTGTTTTCCGGTTCTCATTGTTTTAATAAAATTGTCTAATGTCCAGGCTCCTAATCCTGTTGATGAATCTGGAGTTAAGTTTGCAGTAAAAGAAGCACCCCAAGGTCCAAACCACATTGTTGTTCCATCGTCAGTTAAAACCCATTTACCAGGGGCCGTTATTCCTTCTTCAACAGGAGGAATAGGTTGATTTGCTGGATGTCCAGATAATAACCTTGTTGTATCTGGAACCGGTCCTATTGCGGTCATCATTTTGGGAGTATGACAATCATTGCATCCCCCAAACATAACCAGGTTTTTACCCTTTGCAATTAGTTCTTCATTAGTCATTTTCTTTGAAGAACAACCTAATTGCAATGAAATAAAAACAAGAAATAGAAAACTTACCGCTGAAAATAGAATAAGTTTTTTCATAGATATGCCTTTATTGTTAATAGAATTATTAATTAAGAAATGGATTAAAAATTTTCAGATTTCTCTAATTCGAAAATGTATTAACAAAACATTCAAGCATAAATTATAATTTCATCGAATGGCAAATTGATCCGCGCAATACTTTTATCAACTTAGATTTTTTTTAATTCAAAATCAATATAGATGTGATTTTGTTTTTATAGAATTTAAAACAATTTAATTATTTCAGAAATTTCATCTAACACAGGAATTCCCAAATTTATTAATTTCTTTTTTGATTGATGTCCATTTGCAATCAAAACACAATCTATATTTAGATCATTTGCTACTTCATAATCATGAGCTGTATCTCCAATTAATAAAACTTCTCTACTATTTTCTTTCATTTTTTCTAAAAGTTCTTTTCCAATTTCAATTTTGCTTGTTGCATAAACATGATTTAGACCAATTATATAAGTAAAATAATTTTGTAGATTAAAATATTCTATTGTTGCTATCAAAGTATTTTGTGAATAAGCTGATAAAATTGATTGAGCTATAAAATTATTTGAAAAATATTTTAATACTTTTGTTGTATTGTTAAATAAATAAGCTTCATATTTCCTAAACTCATATTCCTCAATCCATTCATTTCCAAGATTTTCGAAAGTATATTTTTTAAAATCAAAACCAATATTTCGATAATAATCTTTAATAGGAAATGTAAACTTATCTTTATAATCTTTTAGTGTTAATTTATTTAAACCTTTTTTTGTAAGAAGATTATTAATTATGTCGACACAAAGCTCAACATCATTAAATAATGTCCCATTCCAATCCCAAATAATATGTTTGTAATTTTTCATCATATTTATTTATCGAAGATATAATAATTTTAATTATAGTTGTCAGAATATTTGGGTGATTTAGAAAATTGATTTGATTTTTCAACTTGATTTGTTTGGACAAAAATATATTTAATCAGTTTTAAATAGTTAAGTGGATTCAAAAGCTGAGTACTGTATTTTTTCTTTTCAATAAAAATATCAGTAATCAATTCACATAACTTCTGTCCATAAAGACGAAATAAAATAAATCGTAATCGGGGAAAATTATAAATAATAGTGGATATAATTTTAGCATATTTATTTTCATGCAATATTTCTTGTTTTATTTTTTTATTATAATACTTGGCAACTAAATTTTTATTAAAGTTACCTTGAATTATGGAATCTGCAGCAAAAAATCCACTTAAAATTGAATTTGTAATTCCCTCTGCAGTTACCGGATCTGCTAAACCAACTGAATCTCCGGTAAATAATATTCTATCTTGGCTATAATTTTCTTTTCGATTTGATATCGGAATAATAAATCCATGTTTTTCAACTTTTAGAAAATTTTCAATTCCTAATATCTTCAAATACTCATCTAGAATTTTATTTAGATTTAGATTTTTTCTCTTCATCGAAATTACCCCGATCGAAAGGTGATCTCTTTTAGGAAACACCCAACCATAACCATCGGAAATAATATCAAAATCGAATCGAGCTCCTTGACAAAATTTTAAATAGATATTTTTTTCAACTAATACCTCATACTCTAATGCCGGCAAATTAAAATTATGATTATAGACAAGATTTTTTTTTGAAATTTTACCAATCGCACCGTCAGCTGAAATTAGAAATTTGGCTTTAAATTTTCCTTTAATTGTTTCTGCAATTACCCCATCATTGTCATTATAAACATTTTTAACTTCACATTCATCCTTAACGACCGTTCCAAAACTTTTTACTTTTGAAATTAAAAAGTGGTCAAAGTTTTCACGCATAGTCATCATAATTATTGGTTCTTTCTTTTCAGAAACAAATTTCAGACTATCATGATGGCAGATTACATTTACCGAAAAACATTTTTTTTCAATTATTTCTTCAAAATCAAATGGCAATATATTTTTTATTCTGCCAACAATTCCACCGCCACAAGTTTTGTATCGAGGAATTTTTTCTTTCTCAAATAACAATACTCGAGTTCCGTTTTTTGAAAGTTGATAAGCTGCTGAAGCACCAGCTGGTCCGCCGCCGACCACAATAACATCAAAATCATTATTACTGATTGATGTCTGCATAAATATAGAATTTAAATTTTAAAATTAATTTACAATACAAATTTTATATTTGGATTTTTCTCAAGTTTTTCAAAGATCAAATTTCTGATAGTTTCATTAGGAACTTCTATAAAGAAATTTAAACTAAAATATTTCCCATTTTTACTAATATTAGAAGATTTCACATTGTAAGTTAAACCCATCGAAGCTTCTTCAAAAGCTTCTATGATTTTTTCTATATCAGTACCTATAACTTTATAGATCCATTCACAAGGATATTCTATAATTGGTTTTTTGTTTTCATTCTTTAAAATCATATCAATTCAATTTTACTAGTTAATTTTTGTTCAAAACTAATTATGATAAAGTTATAAATAATAATTAATAAAATATTCTTAAAAAGATTTTTTTTGTTGTTTATATCACAGAAACAAATATCATTAATAATTTTACTTGCATGGTTTTCAGTTAAGCATTATTTTTACTTCGGTTCTTTCAA
>DAIEML010000034.1 GCA_027349615.1 Ignavibacteriales bacterium
GATGAGATTGCTTAATGTTGTAAAAAGAGCAGACGGTTTTTATTACCTCAGAAGGATTAATTCTTTTTCTCTTTTTCTCTCCGTTTTGAGAAAAAAACATTTCGACTGCCTCTAAATCTATCTTTTCTTTTATCCGGAAGTTCCGGCATTTGCTTTGCGATTTCTGATTTCCAATCTTCATCAACAATTACCGGCATAAGATCTGGCTCCGGAAAATATCTGTAATCATGCGCTTCTTCTTTGCTTCGCATAGAAAATGCTTCATTTAAATCTGCATCCCATAATAAAGTTTCTTGATTTATTTTTCCACCATCTTCCAAAATTTCAACTTGTCTATTTATTTCAAAATTAATCGCTCGTTCAACATTCCGGAATGAATTCATATTTTTGATTTCGGTTTTCGTTCCTAATTTCTTTTCACCTTTCAATCTTATCGAAACATTTGCATCGCATCTAAGAGAACCTTCTTCCATGTTGCCGTCGCAGATTCCGAGATATTGAACTATTTGCCTTATCTTAGTTAAATAAAGATAAGCTTCGGTTGAAGTTCGCATGTCAGGTTCGCTTACAATTTCCATCAGCGGAACGCCGCAACGGTTTACATCGATTAACGAATTATGAGATTGATCATGAATCAATTTCCCGGCATCTTCTTCCATATGAATTCTAGTAATTCCAATTTTTTTAATTGATTCATCTTGAAATTGAATATTAATATATCCGTGTTCACAAATTGGTTCTTCATATTGCGAAGTTTGAAATCCTTTTGGGAGATCGGGATAAAAGTAATTTTTTCTTGCGAAGATAGATTTTTTGTTGATTGTACAATTGGTTGCAAATCCCATTAGAATTGTGAACTCAACAACTTTTTTATTGAGCACAGGCAAAACTCCCGGATGTCCTAAACAAATTGGGCAAACATTACTGTTAGGAGAATTACCAAATTTAGTTGAGCATCCGCAAAATGCTTTTGATTCTGTGAGTAATTGCGCGTGGACTTCTAATCCGATAACTGCTTCGTACTTTTCGTTCATTTAGTTGTTGTTGATTTTCAAGTGCCAAATATAAAAAAGAAATAGTACATATCGAAAGACAATTTAGAAGTGCATTTTCAAGTTTGAGTTAAAGAACAAGATAAATATTAAGCTTAATAATTATACTTAAATTTTAAATTGGCTTTGACATTCACGAAATCATATTTAAAATTTAATATCATTAATTAATTGTTTTGTTTATTAAATGAACGAATCGAAAAAATTTAAAGCATTAATAGTTGAAGAAGATAAAGAAAATTTTAACATCAAAATTGGCGAGAAATTAATTAGAGATTTACCTGCCGGCGATGTTTTAATTCGAGTTAAATATTCTTCATTAAATTATAAAGATGCACTATCTGCAACTGGTAATAAAGGTGTAACAAGAAAATATCCTCACACTCCCGGGATTGATGCCGCCGGTGTTGTTGACGAAACATCTGTGAATGATTTTAAGGTTGGGGATGACGTTATTGTTACTGGTTTCGATCTTGGAATGAATACCTCGGGCGGATTTGGAGAATACATTCGAGTCCCAAAAGAATGGGTTGTAAAACTTCCCAATGGTTTATCTTTAAGAGAAAGTATGATTTATGGAACTGCTGGGTTTACGGCTGCACTTTCATTAGTAAAACTAGAAAAAAACGGATTAGAGAAAACAGATGGCGAAGTGCTTGTTACTGGAGCGACTGGCGGTGTTGGCTCTTTGGCTGTTGCCATCCTTTCAAAAGCGGGATACAATGTTGCCGCAGCAACCGGTAAAATTGAAAAAGAAAATTTTCTTAAATCACTTGGTGCAAAAATAATTTTGAAAAGGGAAGAAGTTGATAATTCTTCCGGCAAAGCTTTACTTGAAACAAAATGGGATGGTGTAATTGACACAGTTGGAGGTAATATTCTGGCAACTGCAATCAAATACACAAAATATAATGGAAGCGTTGCAACTTGCGGTCTTACTCAATCCCCAAATCTAAATTCAACTGTTTATCCTTTTATACTTCGCGGTGTAAATTTGTTGGGAATCGATTCGGCGCATTGCGATGTGAATTTAAGATTAAAAATTTGGAACAAACTCACTTCAGAATGGAAACCAGAAAAATTAAATTTAATTTATCAAGAATGTTCACTTGAAGAATTGAAAAATAAAATTGATTTGATACTTCAAGGTAAAATTACTGGAAGAATTGTTGTTGTACTTTAAAATTAATATGCTGAAAGACTAATTTTATGCTAACTAAAGATTACATAATGCGAATGATTGATTCACTTGTTAAGATGCTTGCAAGATTAGTTTTTCTAAAACAAGGAAAAAATTTTGAAGAAGCTTTTAAAGAGATTGATCAAATTACAAGGGAAATTTTTGGTTTAGATCGAATGTTTATTAATAGTATTTCGGATTCTCAATTAATTAAGATGATTGGAAATTCCGAATCACTTTTGGCACCAAATTGTTATTTATTAGGTGTACTTTTTAATGAAGAAGCTGAAATCTATGCTCTTCAAAAACTTTCTGAAAAAAGCTTTGAAATGTATGAACGATCATTAAATCTTTTTGTTGAAGGATTAAAAAATTATCATGTTTTAATAGAGCCTGATCATTTAAATAAAATTCATAAAGTTGTTGAAAAGATAGAAGACCGGGAAATTAATATTAAAACCGAAGAAAGTTTATTCTATTATTATGAATACACAGGAAAATTTGATAAAGCTGAAGATTTAATCTTTGATTTGATTGATTACGATTCCAAGTATTACATTAATGGAATTAATTTCTATAAAAGGCTTTTAGATAAACCAGATAATGTTCTAATCAAAGGAAATCTTCCAAGACAAGAAGTTGAAGAAGGAATTGAATTATTAATTAAAAAACAAAGCAACCCAAGTTGAATAATAAATTATTGAATTTTATTAATTCGGTACATCATGCAAGTGTGCATAATGTACTCATGCAAATATATTCTTGATATTTTACGTTAAGGAAAAAAGACACAAATAATAATTAATTATACATAATGAAGTAACTGAATTAAAGATAATATGCGAATTATGGTTGGTATGAAAATTGGCAGTTACTTTTAAGTATTTGATTTAAAAATATTATGAGTAAGAAAAATGAAAAAGATTTTTTTTATCCTAATTGCGGTTACAATAGTTTTATTTATTGGTTGTGCAACAACAAATCAAACTATTGTAGTTCGTCATCCAAATCCAACTTTTGCGGAATTAGATAATTATGGCGAATGGTTAAGTGTTCCGGGGATTGGAACTGTTTGGAGACCATTTTATCAAGCTAATTGGCAGCCGTATTCAGAAGGATATTGGGACTGGACAAATGATGGCTGGATGTGGGTATCTAATGAGCCTTATGGATGGATTGTCTATCATTATGGTTATTGGAATTATGATGAATCAATTGGTTGGATTTGGGTTCCAAGTTATGATTGGCAGCCGGCACGAGTACGATGGTATCATAGCGGCGGTTATATTGGCTGGGCACCTCTTCCACCGCCATATATAAATAGGCCGCATGTTGCTGATCCAATTGACAAAATATGGATTGTAGTTCCGGAAGATCATTTTGTTAACCATGATGTTATAAAGTATCGTACACGAAGTGAAACTCCTGATATACAAAAAATTCGAAATCAAAGCGGAGGAAGAGCCCCGGATGTTAGAACGATTGAACAAGTTACAAATCGAAGAATTGAACCTGTTAATCCAATTAGAGAAGAATTAACAGCCGGGAACAGAAGAATAATAAAAGTTAGAATGCCTGAAGATCGACCGGTAAGTCATGATATTATCCGTAATGAACCAACAGTTCCAACAGCACCGACAGTAATTCCTCCTGCAAAAAATGATCAACGACCGATTGAAACACAACCCAGCAGAGAACCGATATATCAAAATAATCCTACCAGACCAATAAACAATGATAGATCAATTCAAAAGGAAAAAATTAGAGATACTGGTAGAACAAATGTTAATATGCCAAAAAAAGAAAATCAAAATATAATTAGGAAGCAGCAATTAAGAAATAATAAAAGAATTGAATCCGCTAAAAATAAAAGTGAAGTGAAAAAGACTTCATCAAATCGTAATGAGAAAAATCAATCTCGTGTAGAAAAAAATAAAGAAAAGAAAAATGAAAAGGATAGAATAAAATAATAATTAAATTTATGTTGATTTGAATTAAATATTAGAAAAATTTCTTGCATTATATATTTGAAGCTAGAGTTAGACAAATCTAATTCTTTAATAAAACGCAAAAGGTTAAATAAATTCGAAATTTGAAAATTATATCGATAATATCTTTTTTACTTTTATTAAACCTTAACGAGTTGAATGCTCAACAGCAATTTAATGCTAAGATTATGGGTAAGGTAATTGATTCAACTACTTCACTTCCAATTTCGGATGTAAATGTTTTTTTAAGTTCAACTACTCTTGGATCTGCAACTGACAAAGATGGCCGATTTGAAATAGATTATGTTCCTGAAGGATCTTATGTCCTAGTTGTTTCTCACGTTGGATATCACTGGCAAAGTATTCCAATTAAGATTATTAATTCTGAAAAAATTGATATTAATTTCAGTCTCTTGCCAAAAGAAATTTATTCAAGTGAAGTTGTAGTTACTGCAGAAGAACCTGAGAAATGGAAAAATGAATTAAAAACCTTTTCGGAAGAATTTATAGGATCGGATGAGCTATCAGATTATTGTAAGATATTAAATCCCGAAGTATTAAATTTTAATGAAGATGAATCCAAAAATATTTTAACGGCATCCACTGATAGTACAATCATTATTGAAAATTATGCTTTAGGATATCGGATTGAATTGCTTCTGGTTAAATTCGAATTTAAACCAAATGTCAAAATACAATTTTTAGTTCTTCCGAAATTTTTATTATTAAAGCCTAAAGATGAAAATGAAGAAAAAAATTGGGAAATAAATAGGTTATATTGTTATAAAGGTTCGCTTCGGCATTTTTTATCTGCGGTTGCAAGAAATAAAATAGAAGAAGAAGGATTTAAATTATTAACTGGAGATTTGGAAAAATTAATAACCGGTTCTGGATATTATTTAGATCCGGAAAAATTGCAAATTTCTAATGACGAACTGACAGATCATAAGCGTTTTTATTATCATGGTTATTTAGAAATCGAATATTTGAATTCTATTAATAATCCGCCAAGTATATTAAAATTTAATTCTGGTTACGTTCTAATTGATACTCTTGGTAATATATATAATCAATTTCCCTTTGATGAATATGGATATTGGACGCAGGATAGAATTTCACATATGCTTCCCCTTAATTATATTCCTACCAAAAAATAATTCCAATTAAGTAAAAGAATAAATTGAAAAGTTATTAAATAAAAAAGCCCTGTAACCGGGCGATTACTGGGCTTTAGCTCCTTGCATCAAAAGGCAGGGGAGAACCTTTTGAAAGAGCCGATAAAAAAATATTAATTCATGAGTTAAAATTCCACGTTTAATTTTTATCTGTGTTATGAATCACTGTTAATATTTCCTAAAATTTTTCTAGGTAAAATGAATGTGAATTAAAATTTAAAATTTTATTTACAAAATATAACTCCGGTTCAAAATTGAATAGCATCTTTATAAAAAAAAATCTAAGTTCGACACATCTTTTTAATTCTTTATTTAAAAATTTTTGATTGTGAAATGATAACTTATAGTATAACTACAATTGTAAAAAAAGAAGTTGAACAAGAGTGGTTTCAATGGATGAAGGACAAGCATATCCCGGATATATTACACACTGGATATTTTAATAATCATAGAATGTTTAAAGTTAAAATCCCAACTAGTTTGGAAGGTGAAGTAACTTATATTATTCAATATGAATGTCAGTCACTTGATGATTATTTAACTTATGCAGAAAAAGAAGCTCCTCGACTTCAAGCTGAATACACTTCAAAATTTGTTGGAAAAGTTACCGCAGCTAGAACCGTAATGGAAATGGTTTAATCAATTTAATTTTAATATAAGTCAAATTACCTGCCTCAATTTTGATAAATTCGAAAAGAGTTTTGTTAATATATTGCCGCTTCAATTAAATATTCTTACTTTATAAGTGAACATCATTTAATTAAATAAATTAGTTTTATCATCATACATGAAAATTGTGGGAAAACAATTAGCAAATTTTATTTTTGTTGTTAGTATTACTTTCAGCATTTTATCTTGTTCAAATAAAAATGAACAAGAACATTCATCGTTAATTAGTAATGCAACTAAAACAGAAGTAAGCATAATTAATGCATCTCAGCTTAAAACTGAAATAGATAATCGTTTTGGAAAACCTTTGTTTATTAATGTTTGGGCAACTTGGTCTGAACCAAGTGTAAAAGAATTATCAGACATTCAAAAATTATTTAATAAATATAAAGATGATGTAGATTTTCTAAATTTATCGGTTGATTTATCTTCGAAAAAAGATTCTGTTGTTATCCCTTTACTTGAAAAAGAAAAAATTAGTTTCCCAGTTTCTATTGCTGAAGAGAAAAGTGGAATAGAGATAATGAAGATGTTAAGCCCGAAATGGAACGGCGGAATTCCTGCATCATTTATATTTGACAAATATGGAAAACGAGAAATTTTTATTCTTGGAAGGCAAACTTTTGAAAATTTTAGTAAAGGTATAGATAGTGTAAGTGTTCTATAAATAATTTTTAATTTTATGAATGTTGGCAAATTAAAAATATTATTCAAATACTTTTTTTGTGCCGCACTAATTTTAATTATTGGCTGCCGTGAGGATGTTTACGACCCAAATAATAAAGATTCGAACATAAATGAACCAATCATTTTAGATTATTATAATTCATTTACATTTATGATCAACGCAAACAATATTACATATTATGATGTTGAAAATACGAATATTGAAGAACCTTTAGCTGAAATAAATATTGGTATCGAAAATTATAAATCTGGATACGTTGAAATATTTGTAACTAATAATCAACTAGTTTCATTATACAGCCAAAAATTAACTAAGAATACAGTAAACTTAACCTCAACTTTAAAAGGTTATTCCCCGGAAAGATTGGCAATTAATTTCCATAATTTTACGGGAAACTTAAAAATAGTTTTAAGTAATTCATTATAGAAGATTAATCTGCATAACTTGAGTATTGCTTGATCGGTTTATCATTCTTAAAATAAATAAATCTTGAATGTTCCTATTAAACCACATATTTTAAAATCCAAAATCCAATTTATTTGTGCTTATTACTATTAGGAAAATCTGCTATGCCGCATAATGTTTTTGACGAAAAACTATTTTCAATTCCCGAATCAACTTCGCTTCCGACAAGAGATGAAATTGAAGAAAAATATAAATGGAATTTAACTCATATTTTCGAATCAGATGATAAATGGGAAGAAGATTTTATTTGGGTAGAACAAAATATTCAGGCTTATAAAAAATTTGAAAACAAACTTTCAGAAAGTTCAGAAGCTTTATTAGAGTGTTTACAGTTTGATGATTCAATTGGAATGAAACTAGATAGACTTCATTTATATGCTTCTCTTGCTAAAGACAGCGACATGAAGGTGTTTAAATATCAAGGAATGAATGAAAGAATTGTAAATCTTGCGGCAAAAATTTCATCAGCTGCTTCATTTATTCGCCCGGAGTTATTGGAAATTTCTGAAGAAAAATTGAAATCAATGATTGAATCTAAGAATGAATTAAAAGTTTACCAGCATTTTCTTGATGATTTATTAAGAACAAAAAAGCATACACTTAAAAAAGAATCGGAAGAATTATTAGCACAAACCAGTGAAATAGCACAGGTACCTTATAATGCGTTTTCAATGTTTACAAATGCAGATATGAAATTTTCATTAATAAAAGATGATGAAGGAAATGATTTTGAAATTTCTCATGGGAGGTATTATGCTGCCATGTATTCTCGTGATAGAAATTTTAGAGAAAGAGCATTTAAGAGTTATTTAAAAGAATATAAAAAATTTGCTAATACTTTTGCAGTTTTATTTAATGGAAACTTAAGAACAAATATTTTTAATTCTAACGCCAGAAAATATAATTCAGCTAGGGAAGCTGCTTTAGATAGAAATAATATCCCAATTTCTGTTTATGATAAATTAATTAATTCGGCAAATAATAATTTAAAACCACTTCATAAGTGGGCTGCATTAAAGAAAAAAATATTGAAGTTGGAAGAACTTCATCCTTATGATGTTTATGTTAATTTATTTCAGAATGGCCGTGAAAAAAAATATACTTTTGAAGAAGCTAAAGAAATTGTAGTGAAAGCTTTAAAACCGTTAGGTGATGAATATCTTTTTGCACTAAAAAAAGCTTTTGATAACCGATGGATTGATGTGCATGAAACTCAATCAAAAAGAAGCGGAGCTTATTCTTCCGGAACAACTTTTGGAGTTCATCCTTATGTACTTTTAAATTGGAATGGATTATTAAATGATATCTTTACACTTGCACATGAGATGGGCCATAATATGCATTCATACTACACAGGGAATACGCAGCCATATCCATACGCAAATTATTCAATATTTCTAGCAGAAGTAGCTTCAACTTTTAATGAATCATTATTGCTTGATTATCTAATCGAAAATGCTGAATCGAAAAACGAAAAACTTGATTTAATGGAAAAATATTTAAACAACATAACATCTACATTTTACCGCCAAGTTATGTTTGCAGAATATGAATCATTAGTTTACGATAAAGTAGAAGATGGAATTGCTCTTACTTCAGATTTATTATGCAATCTTTATAGAGAGATTTATCAAAAATATTGGGGACCTGAAATGGTTATCGATGAAGAAGAAGATTATACTTGGACCAGAGTTCCGCATTTTTATTATAATTTTTATGTTTATCAATATGCTACTGGATTTGCAGCTTCTGAAGCACTTGTAAATAAAGTAAAAAAAGATGGAGAGCCCACGGTAAAAAAATATTTAGACTTTTTAAAATCCGGCAGTTCTGATTATCCAATTAATATTTTAAAATCTGCTGGGGTTGATATGAATACTCCACAACCGGTTTTAGCTGTAACCAAAAAAATGGATGACATTTTAAATGAGATTGAATTACTACTTAGCTAAAAAATTATTACCAATCATTTTTAAATAAATTAATAATGAAATTTTTTTAAATAATATTAACAAGGGATAAATTTGTATGAAAATATATTCTAAAAAAGAACTGAATGATTATCATCAATCACTTACATACGACGACATTAGCTTAATACCTATTGAAATATCCAGAGTTCGCTCTAGAACTGAAGCAACTACCTCATGCAAGTTTCTGGGCTTAAATCTTTCGTTACCTGTTATTTCAAGTCCAATGGAAACTGTAACCGGAATTGAAATGGCAACAGAATTAAATCGATTAGGCTGTTTAGGAATTTTAAATCGATTTGATTCTTCTCTTGATGAAGTTCTAAATAATCATCGAGAAGGAAATGGATTTAAATCTGTTTCAATCGCATTAAATACATCAATAGATGTTATTGAAAAATTAGCTGAACATCATAACATAATTTGTATTGATACAGCCAATGCAAACAACCATACCGTTCTGCAAAGAACAGAAGAATTAAAAAAGAGATTTGATATTAAAATTATTATTGGGAATATTGCTCACGGCGCAAGTTTAAGACAAATGGAAAGCGCAGGAGCTGATGCAGTTCGAGTTGGAATTGGAAGTGGAAGTGTTTGTACAACTTCAATTCAAACTGGAATTGGAATTGGACAAGTTTCATCTTTATTAAGTGTTTTATTTGCAAGGCAAGAAATGAAATTGAAAATCCAAATTATTGCAGATGGCGGAATAAAAAGTCCTGGTGATGTTGCAAAAGCAATGGCTTTAGGAGCCGATGCAGTTATGCTTGGACGAATGCTTTCCGGAACCAAAGAAACTCCCGGCGAAGTGATTAAATACAGCGGGCAGCTTTGGAAAAAATATCGGGGTTCAGCTTCCTTCGGAGTTAAAATGAGAAACGAATTTATTGAGGGTGAAGAAACAATGGTTGGTTATAAAGGTGTAGTTAAGAATGTTATTGACAGTATCTCGGATGGATTAAGAAGTTCTATGAGTTATATGAACTGTTTTTCACTTGAAGAGTTAAAAAAAATAGAAACCTTCGCAATACTTTCGAACAGCTCATATATAGAAAGATTGCCCAAAATTTAATTTATAAATTATTCAGATTATAAAGTTTATGAAAAGTTATTTATCAATTCTTGTTGCAATATTATTTTTTTCTACTTCTTTCTCACAGAAAAAAGCATTTACAATTGCCGATCTATATAAGATTAAAAATGTTGGCTCTCCAGTTGTTTCTAATAAAGGTGAAATGATCGCTTTTACTGTTACAGATTACAATCTTTCTAAAGGCAGTTCAAATTCTGAAATTTATGTTATGAAATCAGACGGAACAGGTATTCGTAATATTTCATTAAATGAAAAGCAAGATTATGATCCGATCTGGTCGAAAGATGATCATGGAATTTATTTTATTTCAACAAGAACTGGAATACCTCAATTGTTTTATTATTCATTTGATGATGATAAAACTGATCAAATTACATTTATTCATTCTGGAATTGATGCACCAGTTATTTCACCAAATGGAGAACTTATTGCATTTTCTACTGATGTTTATCCAAACTGCGGTGATAATGAAAATTGTAATAAAGAGATTGATTCGTCATCCTCAAATGGACCAGTTCAAGCTTATCTAGCGGATCATCTTTTGTTTAGACATTGGACCGATTATTCAGGCGGCAAGTACACTCACATTTTTGTTTACGATTTATTAAATAATAACTATAAAGATGTTACTCCTGGAAAATTTGTTTCGCCAACTTTTATGCTTGGAGGCGGAGTTGGCTATAATTTTTCTCCCGATAGTAAAGAACTATGTTTTGTATCTAATCATGATTCTCATCCAGAAACTTCAACTAATGCTGATCTTTGGATTGTTCCAGTAACCGGCGGAACTGCGATTGATATTACAAAAGATAATAAAGCTTGGGATGGCTGGCCAATTTATTCACCTGATGGAAAATATATAGCTTACAGAACTCAAGAAATTCCAAATTATGAATCTGATAGATTTAGAATTGCTATTTATGATAGGACAATGAAAACTACAAAAATCATTACCGAAAAATTTGATAATTGGGTTGATGATTTTAAATGGTCACCAGATTCAAAGTCGATTTTTTTCACTGGTGAGTATCATGGATATTCGCCGATTTATAATATCGAAATTAATTCAGAAAAAATTACAGAAGTAAGTGGAGAAAAATCAATTTCAGGTTTCGATATTTCACCAAATGGAAAATATATTTATTACTTAGCGAAGACAGTTGATAAACCTGGAGAAATTTATCTTTTAAATTTGACAAATAATCTAAATATTGAAATGACAGACTTCAATAAACAGATTTTGGATGAAGTTGATGTTAGGCCAGCAGAGAAAATGTGGATTAAAGGATCTGGTGGAGATAAAATTGAAGTATTCATAGTAATGCCGCATAATTTTGATCCTAATAAAAAATATCCTCTTATTCTTAATGTACATGGCGGGCCGCAGATGCAGTGGATGGATTCATTTCGCGGAGATTGGCAAGTTTATCCTGGTGCTGGCTATGTTGTTGCCTTTCCAAATCCACATGGATCTACTGGTTATGGTCAAAAGTTCACTGCTGAAATTTCTGGAGATTGGGGAGGAAAAGTTTTTAAGGATTTAATGGATGTTACCGATTCACTTCAAAATTTATCTTATGTAGATAAAAATAAAATGGGTGCGATGGGATGGTCATATGGCGGATATATGATGAACTGGTTTCAAGCAAAAACAAAAAGATTCAAATGCTTAGCATCCATGATGGGGCTTTATGATTTAAAATCTTTTTGGGGATCGACTGAGGAACTTTGGTTTCCAAATTGGGAATTCAAAGGGCAACCATGGAATTCTGAAGATTATGATAAATGGTCGCCCTCCAGTTATGTTAAAAATTTTTCAACTCCTACACTTATTTTAACGGGAGAAAAAGATTATAGAGTACCATATACTCAAAGCATAGAATATTATACAACTTTGCAAACACTTGGAATAGATTCTAAAATAATAATTTTTAAAAATGATGGACACTGGCCGAATTATATTAAAACAATGCCATTATATTATGATGCACATCTTGATTGGTTTAATAAATATTTAGGCGGTGGTGTCGCGCCTTATGATGTAAATAAAATGATTGAAAATATAGAAAGGTGAATTATTTTACTTAAAATTTTAAGGATTATTGTTAATAAAATATAACTATAATTTTATCTTATGCATTGGTTCGAAATTACTGTTTGCATAATAATCATAAATATTAAAATTATTTGTAGCTGGTATAAGATTTTTATTTATATAATTTATAGAATTACTATTGTTAATATCTTTCTTTTGATTTATAAATATTGCTGCTTCCTCATTCAAAATTTTAAATCGATTTGATTTAATTTTATTTTTATCTTCATTTGAAATTAAAGGTTCAACAGCTAAGTTAGTAGACAAATCAATATTTGTTTGTTTCATGTATGGTTTTATTCTATTTCTATCTTTTAATTTAAATATAAAATAAGAAATGAGAACAATTATAGCAGAAGTTAATGCAAACAATTTGAGGGTGAAAATAATTATCTGTAATAGTTCCATATTTTTTCCATGTTTTTCTTTGAAACTTTAACAAGGATTGTACCACTAGAGATTTTATTATTTTTGTGTAAAATATGAATCAAAAAAAATGAATTACTGAGAAATCCTTATCATATTGAGACTTAAAATAATAATTTGTCTGTAAATGGTGTAAAACTTTGTATGGATAAAAGCTTTTGATTTGATTTTATTTATATAGTTTGATAATTTAAATGTTGTAATTATAATGATTTATAAAGTAACTATAAACCTATAGGAAATGAATATGACTAAGGCTGATATTGTTGATAAAGTAGCATCGGGAACAGGTCTTACAAAATTAGAAACCGAAGCTATTATTGAAGGTTTTTTCAAAACAGTAATTGAAACTTTAAAAGAAGGAAAAGGAATAGAAATTCGTGGATTTGGTAGTTATAGAGTAAAAAAGAAAAATCCAAGACAAGCTAGAAATCCTAAAACTGGCGAATCAGTTTTTGTTCCAGAACATTTTGTCCCGACATTTAAATTTTCAAAGGATTTTAAAGAACTTGTTGATCAAGGTATGAAAGAGTCGAAATCGAATGGTTAAGTTTTGTCCTGAGTGTGGTTCTAAATTAGAAATAGAATATAAATTTTGCCCTGATTGTGGTTTTAATTTAAGTAAGAATGAAAATAAATCTGAAGAAAGTATTCAAGAGCAAACTAATTTAAATTCTAAGCAAGATATCTCTAATAAAATTATATGCGATAATTGTGGCGAAGAAAATGAAGTTACTAACTCAAATTGTTTTAGTTGTGGAATTAAGTTAACAAATGCAAAATTTCCTGATGCAATTTCATTAATTCCTAAAAAGGCTATTTCACAAAAACCAAATATTAAGAAAAGTAAAAAGCCAAGTAGTTATACAAAGGGAGATGCAGTTAATCCACAAAAGAAAAATTTAAATAAAATAAAAACTATAACTATAATTGCAATCGGTTTTGGATTGGCTTCGATAATTTTAATGTTTTCAGGGGTTTTAAATTCATTAATTTTGCCTAGTAGTGAACCAGCAAAAAATATAGATCAAACTTCTGGGGTTGATTTAGGAAATATTCAAAAAATAAATTCATTAGAAGAAGTTATAAAAAATAATCCAAAGGATTCCAAATCAATTTTGGAATTGGCCCATTTAAAAAATGATTCTGGAATGTTTGAGCAGGCAATTGTAAATTATAAGCAATACTTAACCTTAGTGCCTTCTGATCCTGACGCGAGAATTGATATGGGTATTTGTTATTATAATTTGCAAAATTATAATGAGGCAATAAACCAAATGGAACAAGCATTAAAATATGATCCTAAACACCAAATTGGATTTTTAGATCTAGGTATTGTTAATTTAGCTGCTGGTGATCTTAACAAATCAAAAGAATGGTTGGAAAAAGCTGTTAAGTTAGATCCAAATTCGGAATATGGAAAAAAAGCAGAAGAACTTTTAAAATCACATAATAATCAATCAAATGGAGGTAACTGAT
>DAIEML010000035.1 GCA_027349615.1 Ignavibacteriales bacterium
GTTTACTAAATACGGATATTCTACTCTTGGAATAATTGCAATAAGTGTGTTCATCATATTAGCTGTAAGTTTTTTTGTAAATGATTATTTTATAAAATTAATTTTAATCTTCATCCCGCTAATCTTTTTATTATTTTCACTTTACTTTTTTAGAGACCCAGATCGCACTACACCGCAAGGCGATAAAATTGTCGTCTCTCCAGCTGATGGCAAAGTACTTTTTGTAAAAGAAGTTTTTGATAATAAATTTATCAACGGCAAAGCAAAACAAATTTCTATTTTCATGTCTCCCTTAGATGTTCACGTAAACAGAATTCCAATTTCTGGAGAAGTTGAATATCTAAAATATTTTAAAGGCAAGTACATTGCTGCTTTTGAAGATAAAGCTTCTGAAGAAAATGAACGTGCCGAATTTGGCATTCAAAGTAAATTCGGAAAAATCTTTTTTACTCAAGTTGCAGGATTCATAGCCAGAAGAATTGTATTTAAAATTAAATCTGGTGATTCGGTTAAAATTGGTGAACGTTTTGGAATGATAAAATTCGGAAGCAGATCTGATATTGTTGTTCCAGAAAATTGGCAGCCAAAAGTAAAAAAAGGTGATCATGTGAAAGCGGGAGAAACAATTTTATTTGAGTTGACAAATTAAAAAATGAATCGTTTTAGATTGACTCCTTCTGTTATTCCAAATTTATTTACAGCAATGAATATGTTTTGCGGTTTCCTTTCAATCATCAACGCAAGCCAGGAAAGATATTCTTATGCAGCATGGCTAATTGTAATTGCAGCAATCTTTGATGCGCTTGACGGAATGATGGCAAGATTAACAAACTCCAGCAGCGAACTTGGAGTTGAACTAGATTCATTATCAGATGTTATTAGTTTTGGCGCAGCACCGGCATTTTTAATTTATGAGATTCAATTAATTAATTATAATTCAATTGGCGTAATCATAAGTTCGCTAATTATGATTGCCGGCGGATTCAGATTGGCAAGGTTTAATGTTCAACTTGTCGGTTTTAGTAAAGAATATTTTAAAGGCCTGCCAATTCCATCTTCAGCAATAACTCTGGCTGCTTTTATTTTATCTTTTTATAAAAGTGGTGTTGGAATTGAAGCTCCTTATTCTTCATTAACAATTCCATTAGTTTTTGTTTTATCAATTTTGATGGTCAGTTCAATTAAATATGATACTCTTCCAAAGTTTAGTTTAAATGGAATAAAAGATAAACCGTTTCACTTTGGTTTTGTTATACTTTCATTAATTATCTTAATTTTGACCTCAGGCAAGGCATTGTTCTTTATCTTTGTTTTCATCATTCTATTTGGTATTTTTCGTCATCTTTTTTATTTGTTAGCTAAAAAATTTTGATGAATTTTTCTCACATTACTAATTAAAAAAATTAAAGATTTTAGGTATTTATTTTGTTCAAAGCAAAAGTAATAATCAAACGAAGACCTTCTATTTTAGATCCGCAAGGAGTTGCTGTCGAAAAAGGAGCTTTCCATCTTGGGCTTAAAAATATAAAAGAAACAAGAATTGGAAAGTATATTGAATTTACTGTAGATACTAAAGACAAAGCAGCTGCGGAAAAAGAAGTAAAAGAATATTGTACAAAATTGCTGGCAAACCCAATTATGGAAGATTTTGAATTCACTTTGGAAAATTCTAAATGAAACCAAAATTTGGTGTAGTTGTTTTTCCTGGCTCTAATTGTGATCATGATGCTTATTATGCTTTAAAAAAAATTATGAGTGTTGATGTTACCTTTTTATGGCATAAAGAAAATGATTTGCAAAATTCTAATGTTATAATTCTACCTGGCGGATTTTCTTACGGAGATTATTTGCGCTGCGGTGCTATTGCCAGATTTTCTCCTATTATGAATTCGGTTGTTGATTTTGCAAATAGAGGCGGATATGTTGTTGGGATATGCAACGGGTTTCAAGTTCTTCTAGAAGCTGGCTTACTGCCTGGTGTTATGATTAGAAATAAATCATTAAAATTTGTTTGTAAGGATATTTATTTAAGAATTGAAAATAAAAACACAATTTTTACTTCCGGCATAGGATTAGAGCGACCGATGAAAATTCCTATTGCGCATGGTGAAGGAAATTATTTTGCTGATGATGAAACATTAAAAGAACTTATGGATAATAATCAAATAGCATTTAAATATACTTCATCAGGCGGTTTGTTGGACGATGAATCAAATCCAAATGGTTCAACAATGAATATTGCAGGTATTACAAATAAAAAAGGAAATGTTCTCGGATTAATGCCGCATCCGGAACGTGCTTGCGATCCTGTTCTTGGTAAATCTGATGGTAAAATATTTTTTGACTCAATCTTAAATAATTTAAATTAATTTAGGTGACTCAATGTTTGACAATATGGGCATGGGCGAACTTTTAATAATATTACTTGTTGTTTTAGTTCTTTTTGGTTCCAAAAAAATTCCTGATCTTGCTCAAGGACTTGGAAAAGGTATAAGAGAATTCAAGAAAGCAATGCGAGATGTTCAAGAAGATATAAAAATTCCGGATAATGAAAAGAAAAGTGAAACCGATAAAAAGTAATTCAAATTTGAATTAAGTAAATCAATAAAAGAAATTTTCATAAATATTTTTAGGAAAAATAATGTTAGAAGATCTTAGCTTTGGTAAATTATTAATTATTTTGCTTGTAGTAATGGTATTATTCGGTGCTAAAAAAATTCCTGATCTTGCTCAAGGGCTTGGGAAAGGAATTCGTGAGTTCAAAAAAGCATTAAAAGATGACGACACCTCATCGGATAATCAAGAAAAAAAATCTGAGAACAAGCAAGTTCCATAATATTTTATCTTTCAAATAAATTTCTTAACCAATTTAATACTGCATATATTTACTTATTAAACTGCGGGATTATCATTGCTGCCGTATAAAAATTTTTCTCAAAAGCTCAGTCAAATAAAAGATGGAAAACTTTCACTTGTAGAAAATGTAAATTATTTTCTAAATCGAATTCAAGTGAATAAGCATCTTAATGCATATAATTTTGTTTTTAGCGAAGAAGCTGTAAATAATGCAAAAGTAATTGAGAGGAAAATAAAAAACGGAAATCATGGCAAACTTGCTGGGATGGTAATTGCAATTAAAGATGTCCTTTCTGTAAAAGATAAACCAAATACGTGCTCATCAAAAATTTTAAAAGATTTTACAGCAATTTACAATGCAACTGCTATCCAAAAATTACTAATTGAAGATGCGATTATCATTGGTAAAACAAACTGCGATGAGTTTGCAATGGGCTCTTCAAATGAAAATTCTGCTTTTGGAAATGTTTTAAATCCAGTTGATAACAAAAGAGTTCCTGGCGGATCAAGTGGCGGCTCAGCCGCTGCAGTAGCCGCTGAACTTTGTGATGCTGCATTGGGAACTGATACTGGCGGTTCTATAAGACAACCAGCATCGTTCTGCGGAGTTTTCGGTTTGAAACCAACTTACGGTAGAGTTTCAAGATTTGGATTAACCGCTTTTGCTTCTTCATTTGATTCAATCGGACCATTTACAACTAACACTGAGGATGCAGCCCTAATTCTTGAAGCTATTTCAGGCTGGGATGGAAACGATTCTACATCATCAAAAAATTATGTCCCAAAATTTTCAAATGAAATAGCACTAAACGAAAAAAAATTAAAACTTGGTTTTGCTAGAGAATATTTTGGCGATGGAATTTCACCTGAAGTAAAATCCACAATTGAAAATTTAATTGAAAAATTAAAACAGCAAGGATTTGAAATTCAAGAAATTCATCTTCCACATTCTGAATACACAATCGCAACGTATTACATTTTAACAACCGCCGAAGCTTCATCAAATCTTGCAAGATTTGATGGTACAAGATATGGATACAGATCGCAGGAAAGCTCATCACTTATTGATATGTATAAATCTTCCCGCTCGGAAGGATTTGGCAGTGAAGTAAAAAGAAGAATTATGCTTGGCACTTATGTTTTATCGGCAGGTTATTACGATGCGTATTATCGCAAAGCTCAAAAAGTTAGAAGAATTATTAAACAAGATTTAGATGAAGCATTTAAAAAAGTTGATATTATCTTAACTCCAACTTCACCAACAACAGCTTTTAAAATTGGCGAGAAAACAACTGATCCACTCGAAATGTATTTATCAGATATTTATACAACATCAGCTAACCTTGCAGGAATACCAGGAATCAATATTCCTATTGGGAAAGATTCTACAGGTTTACCAATTGGTATGCAACTTATGGCAAATCAATTTAATGAAATTGATTTGTTAAAGATGAGTTATTTTATTCAGGAAAAATTACTTTAATTTTTAAATTTTAAACTCTAATCGGTAAAATTACGAACGGAATTCCCTGCCTATAAAATTTCCGCTGCACCGCAAAAACAATATAATTGTGAAGCCATTTCGTCATGAATGATTCTTCAGGAAAAACCAGTTGACCGCCGAAGAAAACAACGTTGTGAAATTTAGCAGTAATTTTAGGGACAAGATTATTTATTTCGTCAACAATATCAGTTCCAACTGAAGTAAAAGCTTCAGCATAATAATTATGCTCTTTCATATATTTTACATAACGATTAGCTTCAGAATCAATATGCTTGTCAAGGTTTTCAATTTCATCAGCACCTTTAAAGTTTCCTGCATCTACAGAACCAACTTGGAGAAAAACATAATTTTTATAAGTTCCGCCAAACAAACGAAAAACACTTAATAAAGTATGCAGTCCTAATCCATTAAAACCATTCACTAAAATCGCTGCTGTTTTACCTTTCGGATCAAATTGCGGTTCTTCTTTGGATTCATCATTACCTTCGCCTTGAATATTATAAATTGATGCTTCTACAGAATCTACAATTGTGTCCAACCTTCTTAAAAGATCTGCAGCAATTAAATAATGTTTTTTGATGATTAAGGTAAGCGAAACAAGTCCGGCAGTAATTACTAATGTTATCCAACCGCCTTCACCGAATTTGATTATGAGCACTGAAATTAAAATGAAAGAAGTTAAAATTAATCCAATTCCATTTAAAGATAATTTTCTAAACCAATTTTTTTCAGAATTCCTTACTTGCCACCAATGTTTTACCATCCCTAATTGAGATAAACTAAATGTTATAAAAACATTAATACTATAAAGTACAATTAAAAAATCAACTGAACCTTTTGAAACAAGCATCATAATCAAAGAAGTAATTCCCATTAAAAGGATGCCATTTTGAGTTACGAGTCTATCGCTTAGCATTGCAAATCGTGTTGGGAACCATCTATCTAAAGCCATATTTGCCAAAACTCGCGGGCCATCTAAAAATCCAGTTTGTGCAGCTATGAATAAAAGAATTGCTTCGGAAAGCAAAGTGATTAGGACAAAAAAGAAACCGATATGCCCTCCCCAATTTGCAGACATATTAGTAAATAAAATTGCATTTAATGTTTTGCCTGGCTGATCTTCAACTTTAAATAAAAGATAAGCGATCATTAATCCAATTACAGTTATTGAAAGAGAAAATGCCATGTAATGCATTGTTCTTTTTGCTGTTGCTACCCTTGGTTCTCTAAGAATTGGAAGTCCGTTACTTACAGCTTCAATTCCAGTAAAAGTACCGGCGCCCATACTGTAAGCTCTCATCACTATAAACAATACTCCAAACAAGCCTAAAGTTCCAAAAGATTTTGAAAGTTCTTGTCCTGTTGCATTATATACTTCATGGAATTTTATCGCATGAGAAACTATTGCATAGACAATTGCAAATAAATGTGTAAAGACAAAAAGAAGAAAAACCGGAACCAGTGGAATTACAGCTTCTTTAATTCCTCTTAAATTTAAAAGTAATAAAACTATAACTCCAAATACTGCGAACTCCAATTTATAAGTATACCAATTTTTAGGCAAAAAGCTAAAAATTGCATCGGCACCGCTGGCAATGGAAATTGTAATTGTAAGGACATAATCAATTAGAAGAGCACAACCAGAAACCATACCAATATTTGGTGAAAGTAATTTACTAGCTACTAAATATCCACCCCCGCCGGATGGGAATAATTCAATGATATGAGAGTAGCTTGCAGCAATTATAAAAATTGTTATTCCAGTCCCAAGTGCGACAAATATACCAAGATATGGATGATTGCCTAACGCTTTAAATGCTTCGGCAGGACCATAACAAGATGAGGAAAGTCCGTCTGAACCTAATCCAACCCAAGCTAAAAAAGCAATTAACGAAAGTTTGTGAAAAATCTTTTGATCATGCGGATCTCTTGCTCCGCCAACAACAATTGTCTTAATTTTCTTTAAACCTTTAGAAGCATCCATAGATAAAATAAATTTTATTTAATATTAATTATTGAAGAAAAAAGTGAAATGATAATTTGTGCGGAAATTAAGATTCTGAAATCTTGCCGTTAAATAAAAATATTCCATGTTTACCAAAATTATTATATGCAAAAATAGAGTTAAAAAAAATTATTCCCAAAGTTATTGAATTAAAAGTGACTAACATTAAATAATCAAAAGTTTAAAAATTCAAACTGATTTTTCTTATCTTTGTACAAAAATTTTTGAAAAATTTAAAGGGAAACCTTAGATGAGTATTTTAGTCAACAAAAAGTCCCGACTTGTTGTTCAAGGAATAACCGGCGGAGAAGGTTCTTTTCATACTCAACAGATGATTGAATATGGAACAAAAGTAGTAGCTGGCGTTACACCAGGAAAAGGTGGAACTGATTTTTTAGGAGTTCCAATTTTTAATACAGTTGAACAAGCTGTTAAAGAACAGAATGCTAACACTTCAGTAATTTTTGTACCACCTGCTTTTGCTAGTGATGCAATTTTAGAAGCAGCAAATGCTGGAATAAAAGTAATCATTTGTATTACTGAAGGAATTCCCGCATCTGATATGGTTAAGGTTTATAATTCAATTAAAGATAAAGGCGTGGTATTAGTTGGTCCCAATTGCCCAGGAGTAATTTCACCCGGCAAAGCTAAAATTGGAATTATGCCTGGCTTCATTCATAAAGAAGGAAAGATTGGCGTTGTTTCACGCAGTGGAACTTTAACTTACGAAGCGGTAAAGCAGTTAACCGATGTAAAACTTGGTCAATCAACTTGCGTTGGAATCGGCGGCGATCCTGTAATCGGTTCAAGGTTTATAGATATAATAAAATTGTTTAATGATGATCCAGAAACCGAAGGAATTGTTATGATCGGTGAAATTGGCGGAACTGCTGAAGAAGAAGCAGCAGCATTCATTAAGAAATATGTTAACAAACCAGTTGTAGGATTTATTGCTGGAAGAACAGCACCTCCAGGACGCAGAATGGGCCATGCCGGTGCAATTATTTCCGGCGGTAAAGGAACTGCTGCTGAAAAAATGGAAGCAATGAAAAAAGCAGGAATTAAAGTTATCGACAGTCCTGCTGAAATTGGTTCAACAATGATAAAAGCAATTGAAACATTAAAGAAAAAGACTGCGGACAAGAAAAAATCTGCTGTAAAGCCAGTAAAGAAATCAACAAAATCTATAGTTAAAAAGGATGTAAACATCAAAACTCAAAAAGCAGTTAAGAAAATTGTTAAGAAGAAAAAATAAATTTGATCATTAATAACTAGGAGAAAACTTGAGTAATAGAACACTTGCAATTATTAAACCTGATGGCGTTAGAAAAAAATTAATTGGACAAATTATCACAATAATTACTGAAGCCGGTTTCAAAATTAAAGCAATAAAAATGGTAAAACTGACGAAAGATTCAGCCGGCGGATTTTATGAAGTTCATAAAGAACGTGCATTCTTTAATGATTTAATTGAATATATGACTTCAGGACCATGCGTTCCGATCGCACTTGAAAAAGAAAATGCAGTTGCCGATTTCAGAAAATTAATTGGCGCAACAGATCCGCTTCAAGCAGAAGAAGGAACCATTAGAAAACTTTATGCTGCAAACAAAGCTGAAAATGTTATTCACGGATCAGATTCAGATGAGAATGCGGCGAATGAAATTTTACATTTTTTTTCAAGAAAAGAATTGTTAGAAAATTTCGGTTTATAAAAAATTATTTTAATTATTAAAGAATGACCTTTTCTTAAAAATTGGTCATTCTTTTTGTTTTTTTAGCTTGTTAAAAATTATGAAAAAACTATTCTTATTTCTTTTCACTTTATTATTTATTATAAACAGCGGATTTCCACAGAGCCACCAGAAAAAATCCAATCTGGTTATTGGAGCTGATCGTTTACTTTCTGATTATTTTCATTTAATAAAAGGAAAACGAATTGGATTGGTAACTAACGAATCCGGAGTTCTATCAAATGGAACTTCTCTTGTAGATACACTAGCAAACATAAATGATGTAAAATTAGTTGCTCTATTTGGTCCTGAACATGGAGTTCGAAGTGATGCGCCAGCAGGCAAAAGCGTAGACAATTCTATTGATGCAAAAACCGGAATAAAAGTTTATTCATTGTACGGTAAAAACAAAAAGCCTACAACAGAAATGCTAAAGAATGTTGATGTTCTTGTTTATGATATTCAAGACGTCGGCGCAAGATTTTATACTTTCATTTCTACGTTATTTTATGTTGTTCAATCAGGAGCTGAAAATCATATTCCAGTAATTGTTTTAGATAGACCAAATCCAATTAATGGTATTAATGTCGAAGGTCCAATTAGAAAAGAAAATGAAACATCATTTGTTGGCATAGCACCTCTGCCGATAATGCCAGGAATGACGATTGGAGAATTGGCAAGAATTTATGCCGGCGAACATTATATTGGAAAAAATTTGAATCCCAACCTAACAATTGTTAAGATGAAAAATTGGAAACGAAATTCTTATCTCGATAATTATTCATTACCGTGGATAAGTCCTTCTCCAAATATTCCGGATTTAGAAACTGCTATTGTATATCCAGGTACTTGTTTAATTGAAGGCACAAATGTTTCTGAAGGCCGAGGTACATTGCATCCATTTTTAACAATTGGAGCACCATATATTAATTCTGACTCACTCATAAATAAATTAATTGTATTAAAAATTCCTGGCGTAGAATTGAAGCCAATATCTTACATTCCAAACGATATTCCCAAAATGGTTTCAAATCCGAAATATAAGGGAGAAAAATGTAATGGAATTTCAATTCATATAGCTGATAGAAAGAAGTTCAACGCGGTTGATTTTGGGCTGAAGTTAGTTTGCGCAATTCACTCACTTTATCCGGAAAAATTCAAGTTTAGAGATTCCGGTTTTGATAGATTAAGCGGCGATAAATCAGTAAGAGAAAAAATATTAGCTGGAATTGCATCAGCTAAGATTGAAAATTCGTGGAAGAAAGAATTAAAAGATTTTTTAAGGATAAGAAAAAAATATTTACTTTATTAACCATCTGTATTTCAGATTAAAAGGAAAGCATAATGAAAAAATTCTTAGTCATTTTATTTTTAAGTACAATTATTTTCGGATGCAGTAAAAAAGCAACTGATACGCCAGCTGATCTAAAAGCAAAATTAAAAGTTGATACTACAGCAATCAAAACTTCACCAATTGATAATCCAAATCAAAAGTTTAATCTTTCTTATAAATTTGAAAAAGGAAAATCTTATCAGTACAGGATAGCTTCTTTTTCCGAAGATAATTTTATTATAAAGGCTGATACAAATGTTACAAAAAAAATCAAACAAAGTGTTATTTATATTGTTAATGTCGATCTTCAAAACCAGGATAAAGATGGAGTAATGGAATTTACATGCGAAATCAAATCAATTCTATTTAATGCGTCTGATGGCGGTCAAATGATGATGTACAATTCCGGCGACGCAAATGATTCGACCGAATTAGAGAGATATGCTCAGTATGCTTCTTTAATAAATAATCCATTCGGTATTCGTGTTGGAAAAGCAGGCGGCATTTTAGAAATTTTCCGTGCAGATAAAATTGTTAATAAATTCCTTGAGCTTAATAAAAAGCCTTCTACATCGGTTAATCAAGAACAACGAGATTATTTAAATAACACGATAACACAAGGATCATTAAAACCTTTAGTAACTCAACTCTTCCGTGAATTGCCGACAAATACTGTTGCAAAAGATTCATCTTGGTCTTTTACTCAACCAGCTTCTCCGTTCCTAATTTTCAAACTTGAAAATACAAACTTGTTTAAGGTAAGCGGGCTTGAAAAATATAACAGCGACACAGTTGCAATTCTTAACGCTGGATTAAAAACTGTGGTAAGCGGCGATACAAAGTATGAAGAGCGAGGTGCGAAATTTAATTTTACAAAACCAGTTACTTCTGCAGACGGCGCAATTTATTTCAATGTTTCCAAAGGATGTGTTCAGAAATCTAATATCAAAACACGCATTCATATTTATTTTACAATGGAAGCGCCTTCACCTAAAGGGATGCAAAAAGGAAATAAAACTGAAGATATAACTAATACGAATATTGTAGAATTACTATAAAAAATTTTCTACTCTTAATCTTGTTCAATTTTATTTTGAACAAGATTAAGAGGAAGAAAAAATCTCACCTTAAAATTAGATGGCCTAGTTTATCACGTTTAGTTTTTAAATACTTTACATTATTTTCATTCGGCGGAATTTCGATTGGAATTCTTTCAATGATTTCAAGTCCATATCCTTTTAAGCCAATAACTTTTTTGGGATTATTAGTAAGCAATTTTATTTTTCTTACACCTAAATCCAAAAGAATTTGAGCGCCGATTCCGTAATCGCGAAGATCTGCTTTAAAACCTAGCGCTTCATTTGCTTCAACTGTATCGTTACCTTTTTCCTGAAGTCCATATGCAAGAAGTTTGTTTACCAAACCGATTCCTCTGCCCTCTTGCCTCATATAAAGGAAAACGCCTTTGCCTTCTTTCTCAATCATATCAAGCGAAGCATTTAATTGATCGTGACAATCGCATCGAAGCGAATGAAAAACATCACCCGTTAAACATTCGGAATGCATTCTAACTAAAATTGGTTTTGAATGATCAATTTTCCCTTTGATCATAGCAATATGTTCTTTATGATCAACAAGGCTTTTATAAATTTTTACTTTAAAATTGCCATGCTTAGTTGGAAGCTTTGCTTCAGCAACTTTTTCATTATTAATCTATTCCAATAATATTTAATTAAATCTTTAACAGTTAAAATTTTTAATTTAAATTTTTCGGCAATTTTTACAAGATCAGGGACACGCGCCATCTCACCATTGTCGTGAAGAATTTCGCACAACACTCCAGCAGTTTTTAAGTTTGAAAGTTTGCAAATATCAACAGCAGCTTCTGTATGACCGGCTCGTCTTAAAACACCTTCATCAAATGCACGAAGAGGAAAAATATGTCCCGGACGAGCGAAATCATCTGTCTTACTTTTATCATCAATAATTTTTTTAATAGTTAATGCCCTGTCGGCAGCGGAAATTCCGGTAGTCGTTCCTTCTTTTGCATCAATAGTAACTGTAAATTGAGTACCATGCAAAGCAGAATTTGAATCAACCATTAATGGAAGTCCAAGTTCATCTAGTCGGCGTCCGCTGACAGCAACGCAAATCATTCCTCTGCCGTGCTTAGCCATAAAGTTTACAATTTCCGGAGTTACATATTCCGCAGCACAGACGAAATCTCCTTCATTCTCTCTGTCTTCATCATCAACTATTATTAGAAGCTTTCCATTTTTTATTTCTTCAATAGCTTCTTCAACTGAGCAAAACATTTTATCACCTAAATTTTATATTCCGATTTACAACTTAATCTTAAATTAAGTTTCATAAAAAGGAAATGGATTTATTTAACTCAATTACTTTCTTTAGTTCCGGAAGGCAAAATTGTTGCAATTGCAGAACGTTCATATTTAAGTTTTACGTTGTCGCTTACTTGCAAAAGCACAGTCTTTTCGTCTATGTGAACGATTGTACCATGCAAGCCGCCGCTAGTAATTACCTTATCACCCTTCTGCATACCTGAAAGTAATTTCTCTCTTTCTTTTGCTCGCTTTTGCTGTGGTCTAATTATCATAAAATAAAATATTAAAAAGATAGCACCAAACATTATTATTGTGCTGACTAAACTTCCACTGCCGCCGCCGCCATTTGGCGGAGGTGCCATTGCTAATAAAGATTCCAATCAATCCTCCGATTTATTATTTACGTTTAAAGATATTTTGTTAATTATTTTTGATTTCCAATCTAAAAAATTTCCAGCTTCAATTTGATGCCGCGCTTCTTTAACCAGATTCAAATAAAAATGTAGATTATGAATGCTTGCAAGTTCAAGCGCTAATATTTCTCCGGCAATAAAAAGATGTCTTAAATAAGCTCGCGAAAAATTTTTGCATGTATAACAATCGCACTTTTCATCAACAGGATTAAAATCATTTTTAAATCTAGCATTTCTCATCGATAATACGCCGTTAGATGTAAATAAGTTTGAATTTCGTGCATTGCGAGTCGGCATCACACAATCAAACATATCAACTCCTCTCTCAATTGCTTCGAGAATATTTTCAGGTCTGCCGACGCCCATTAAATATCGTGGTCTCTCTTTTGGTAAAAAGTCCGTTGTAAAATTAACTAGCTCATACATCAATTCTGTCGGTTCTCCAACTGCCAATCCACCGATTGAATATCCATCAAAATCAATTTGAAGAAGATCATTAGCAGATTTTTCTCTAAGTTCCTTATAAACACTTCCTTGAACTATTCCGAACAAAAATTGTTTGTGGCCGTAAAGCGAAACAGAATTTTCGAAAGCTTGTTTATTTAATATCGCCCAATCAGAAGTCAGCTGAACTGATTTTTGTGCATAATCATAATCGCATGGATAAGGTGTGCATTCATCCAAAGACATCATAATATCTGAACCAATACTTCTTTGAATTCCAATTACTTTTTCTGGAGTAAAAAAATGTTTTGAACCGTCAATGTGTGAACTAAATTCTACACCGTTGGATTTAAGTTTTCTCAATTCAGAAAGACTAAAAACCTGATATCCTCCGCTGTCAGTTAAAATTGGTTTTCGCCAATTTATAAAATTATGAAGACCACCAGCTTGCTCAAGAATTTCTGTTCCAGGCCTTAAATAAAGATGATAAGTATTTGAAAGAACAATTTGAGCTTCAATATCATTTTCTAAAAAACTTTGATTTACAGCTTTTACTGTACCTTGAGTTCCAACCGGCATAAAGATTGGAGTTTCAACCTTTCCGTGATCAGTTTCAAAATAACCGGTTCTCGCTTTAGAATATTTATCTTCCGCTATTATATTTAGTTTTAACAAATCAACCTATTCTGCGTAGTCAAATCTCTTTAATTTTCAGGTTACAAATTTACGGTTATTTATATTCAAGAACCAAAAGATTATAAAAATTGAAATCATGAAAAAATTTATTTTTTAATCAATACTTTCAAATCGAATGAAATTTATGATTAAAATAAATACATGCACTTAATGCATTATTATTTCAAATTTTTATGCTATAATAATTTCATATTTCTTTTTATCTTTGCCGTTAAATTTCTAGTTTTTCATAAGTCATTTAGAAACAATAGTAAGGATAAATATGTCGCAAGATAAAAGAAGAGTTGTAGTTACTGGAATGGGTGCTCTAACTCCAATTGGATTAACTGTTGAGGAATTTTGGAACGGAATGATGGAAAGTAAAAGCGGCTGCGCGACAATTACAAGTTTTGATACATCCAAACTCGATACAAAGTTTGGATGTGAACTTAAAGGATTTGAAGTAACAAAATACATTGATAAAAAAACTGCACGAAGAATGGATAGGTATGCTCAATATGCAATGGCTGCATCAATTCAAGCAGTTAACGATAGCGATCTAAAACCAGAAACTTTGTCTGAAGATGAAAAATCAAGAATCGGAGTTGTTTTCGGCAGCGGTATTGGCGGAATAGAAACTTTTTACAAGCAATCAGTAGTTAATCATGTTGAAGGGCCACAGCGCATTTCTCCTTTCTTTATTCCAATGCTTATTCCGGATATTGCCAGCGGTTTTATTTCAATTCATTATGGATTTAGAGGACCAAATTATTGCATAGTTTCTGCATGTGCAACCGCAAATAATAATATGATTGACGGA
>DAIEML010000036.1 GCA_027349615.1 Ignavibacteriales bacterium
CGAGCATCTGCATTTTTCCTATTGAAGATGTTAGCCTAAACAGTCAAGATATAGTTTGCAAATTAAAAGACAAAAATCTCAATTACCCATCTGATAAAGATTATAATTACAATTTAGTGTTTATTCTCCTATTCCATGAACCGAAAAATAAAGATAGGAAATATTTTATACTGGATAATATCACCTATCCTGATTTTAATCTAAACGCAGTTGAAAATGAGATTAGTATTCAGTTAACGGCAAGTATAAAAAATAATATTAAGCTTTATAAAAGAATTATAATATATGCAGCTTCAATAATACCAGTAGTTGAAAAGAAGAAATATTTTAGCTCACTAACTTTTACTAAAGAATTTGATATAAAATAAAAAACCTCGAAAAATGTAAGCTTAACAATAATCGAGGTTATTAAAACGGTAGCGGAGAGACAGGGATTCGAACCCCGGAAGGACTTACATCCTTAACGGTTTTCAAGACCGCCGCATTCAACCACTCTGCCATCTCTCCGTATTTTGAAGTTCCTTAAATTTAATTCCAGATTTATATGACTTAATCTCCATCTCTCGCCTATATGCTTCAGACTTTGTCTCAAATAATTCTCTATAAACTATTTTCCAAGGCATATAAGCTTTTGTCGATCTTGTCTTACCGGAATTATGTTCTTTCAATCTTTTCGATAGATCGTTTGTATGACCTATATAATATCTTTTATTCTTTATACTTTGAATTATATAAACATAAAACATTTTCAAACCGCCGCATTTCCCGCATTCCGGGATCTCGCTCTGCGATGACAACCACTCTGCCATCTCTCCGGATATAAAAGAACATCTATTTTTAAGAGTTCAAATATAAATATACTTTCTTTTTCCGCAAAACTCTTTATCTGCTTTTTCCAAAATTTTAATAAATCTCTAAAATATTTGTAATTTATAATATAACATTAAATTTATTTTATGGAAGACTTAGAACAATTTAAGCTTTTCGCTTCACAACTTGCTAAAGAAAGCGGTGCTGTAATCAGCAGTTATTTTAGGAAGTCAATTACTGTTGATTCAAAGTACGATTCTTCTCCGGTAACAATTGCAGATAAACAAGCCGAAGAACTAATGCGAAAAAAAATCATGTTAGAATTTCCTCAGCATGGCATTATCGGCGAAGAATTCGGCGAACATAACCCAAATGCTGAATATAAATGGATATTAGACCCAATTGATGGAACAAAAAGCTTTATCTGCGGCACTGTAACTTTCGGAACCTTAATTGCCCTTGTTAAGAATGAAGAGCCAATTTTAGGCGTTATAAATCAGCCAATATTAAACGAGCTTTTAATTGGAGATAACTTTACTTGTGAATTAAATGGAGTGAAAGTTAATGTGCGTGAATGTGAAAAACTATCGGATGCGGTTTTACTTACAACAGATCATCTGAATATTAAAAAATATCAGAACATAGAAAAATTTAATTCACTGCTTGAAAGAATCAAACTATACAGAAATTGGGGCGATTGTTACGGCTATTATCTTTTAGCCACCGGCTATGCCGATATTATGATTGATCCTATAATGAACATTTGGGATTTAATGGCCCTTATTCCAATTATTAAAGGTGCCGGCGGAGTAATTTCAGATTATAATGGTAATGATCCTGTAAAAGGAAACAGCATAATTGCTTCATCAAATAAAATTCATAAGCAGGTAATTGAACTTCTAAGTTGATTTCATTTCTCTGTTCAAAATTTACCTGCAAAGAAAATAATCATCGTTAATAAACTAAACAATACAGCAAATAATTTTTCTTTCTTTGTATTGAAAATTAAAATCAATGCTAGTATCCATGCTGCTAATAACATTACTGGCCCGCTAGAAAACAATTCATTTGGCTGAACTATTTTTGTCCCTCCAATAATTCCAAGCTCGCATCCTTTTTTCACTGTGCTAAATATTAGTGTAAATGAGAAGAATGAAATCAATGTAAAAATGGTATACATTTTAATCCCGGGACGAGAAGAGAATATTTCCAGACTTGTTCTTATGCTAAGCAGTAAACCCGAGAATAAAGTAATAAAATAAAACTGCATTATTTGCTGAGGAACATTTCCTAAATATTGTATAACAACATTCTGAGTTTTCGTTAAAAGTATAGTTTTTCTATTATCATTTAATTTAACTCGGTATTCAACAATACTCGTTGGCTGATGTGATGGAATTATTCCACCCAGCTGATGATCAGAAAATTTTAGCGGAACTGAATTCCATTTTGAAGAATCAGTTTTATCTTTCCAAAATAACTCACCAGTTTGATTTGTTATGTCGCCAACAACAAGAACTTTATAGCCATTCTTTCCGCGAAATATTTTATCAAAGCTGTAAGACGCTTGCCCTGAACTTATATCAATCGTCCCATTAATTGGATAATTTGAAGAAGTAGTAGTTTGAGTATAACCAATTATAAAAGTCAAAATCGCAGATGCCAGCCAAAGTATAATTGATTGTTTCATTTTACCGATAATAAAATTGGTGAGAAATATTATTTATTCAATATTAAATTAAATAAAAATTTGGTTAATACTTTTATTTAGTTTGATAAATTTAACTCTTAATTTTTTATTGTGATTATTGTCCCGTTGAATTAGATTAAATTATTTTAGCTTTATTTTAATAGAATTAAGTTTAATAAAAATGAATAATATAAAAATTTTTAATTCGCCAATTGAGATAGCCGAATCTTTATCTATTGAATTTCAAAATGCTGTGAATAATAGTGAAAAGAAATTTAATGTAGCAATCTCTGGCGGAAGTACACCAAATATACTTTATAATCGACTAGCTCAGACACCATTTAAAAATGAAATTTCCTGGGATAAATTAAATTTCTTTTGGTGCGATGAACGATGCGTTCCCCCAACCGATATTCAAAGTAATTTTGGCGAAGTAAAAAAAATTTTGTTTAATCTTATTTCTATACCGGAAATTAATATCCACCGTATTCATGGCGAAGAAGATCCAAATGAAGAAACAGTAAGATATGTTAATCAAATTGAATCAACTATAAAATTCACAGTAAATAAACTTCCTCAATTTGATTGGACACTTCTTGGAATTGGAGAAGATGGACACACAGCATCACTTTTCCCCGGTAAAAATTTTCTTTTTATTTATTCTAATATTGCAGGAGTATCGCAGCATCCGGCAACCGGACAAAAAAGAATATCATTAACTAAAGAAGTTCTTAACAATTCTAAAAGAATTACATTTATGGTAACGGGGAAAAATAAAGCCAAAATAATTTCTGATATTTTAAAAGGCTCACCAAAAAATAAAAACTATCCTGCATCTGAGATTGTTCCTATTAATGGAACTATTGATTGGATGTTAGATAAAGAAGCAGCATTTTACTTATAAGTTTTTTATAGCAATATTTACGTGTGGCTATAAAATCATTTCAGTTAAAATTGAAACGGGTAAAATAGTTAATGCTTCCAAATCCAAAATTATATGAAATCAACACTCGTGTATGGATCAATCAATTTGAAAAAGGAACCACACTTTCAAAAATACCATTAAAAATTTTCGAGGCATTGGTTGATAAAGGAATAGATGCAATTTGGTTAATGGGAATTTGGAAAACTTGTCCTTCCATAATTGAAAAATGTTGTTTTTCTCCTGATTTGATTTCTTCATACAATAAAGGGCTTCCCGATTGGAAGAAACATGATGTAATTGGTTCTCCTTTTGCAATCGACGATTACGAAGTTAACCCGGCTTTAGGTAATCTTTCTGAACTTAAAGTTTTCAAAAAGAAAATAAATGATCTAGGATTAAAATTGATTTTAGATTTTATTCCAAATCATTTTAATGCGGAATCAAAACTTATCAAGCCAAATCAAGAAATATTTATTCAAGCAGATAAAGAACTTTTTTCAAATGATCCACACACTTTTTATGAATTAGATTATTTGCCAAATAAAATTTTTGCTCACGGAAGGGATCCATTATTCCCAGCCTGGACAGACACAATTCAAATTAATTATTTCAGCGATAAAGCTAGAGAGTTTATGATTAATAAACTTCTGAAATTAACAGAACTTTGCGATGGTGTCCGCTGCGATATGGCAATGCTTCAATTGAATAATGTTTTTGAAAATACATGGCTTGGCGTTCTTAATAAATCTAACTTTAAAAAACCAAACGATGAATTTTGGAAAATTGCTATTGATAAAATCAAATCAAAATTTTCTAATTTTATTTTTATTGCTGAAGCTTACTGGGATTTAGAATGGGATCTTCAACAATTAGGTTTTGATTTTACTTATGACAAGAAATTAACAGATAGACTATCTTTAAATGATATTCAAGGAGTAAAAGCACATCTAACTGCCGAGAATCAATTTCAATCAAGATCTGTCCGATTTATAGAAAATCATGATGAGCTTAGAGCTGTAGAAAAATTCGGGAAAAATAAATCGCTTGCTGCTTCTGTTTTAATAAGCACTATACAAGGAATGAAATTATATTATGATGGGCAGTTTGATGGTAGGAAAAATAAGCTGCCCGTTCAACTTGGCCGCTGCCCAAAAGAAAAAATTTTAGAACCTGTTGAAAAACATTACTTAAAACTTTTATCCATCATTAAATCAGAAGTATTTAAAAATGGAAATTGGGAGATTATAGATCCTATTTCTATTTCAGATGATAATTTTTCATTTGAAAATATTTTTGCATGGAAATGGGAATTAAACGGAGAATCAAGATTAGTTGTTATTAATTATTCCGAAAGCACTTCTCAATGCAGACTTAAATTCAATTTAACAACTTCGGGAAAAAATATTAGATTGATCGATCTTATGAACGATGTTGAATATTCTAGATCAGTTGATGAAATAAAAAGCATCGGACTTTTTATAGAACTTAAAAGTTATCATTCTCATATTTTCTCTTTTAATGATAAATCTAACTGAAATTTTGTTTTTAAAAAATCAAAAGAATTAATTGATGATTTGATTTTCAGCAAGTTAAAAATAAAATTTATTTGAACTATTGATTTATCAGATCGATTATAGGATTTTGTGTTACAAAAAAATTCGGCCATTAGTAAAATTTAAAAGGACTTTTGTGGATTTATTTTCATTAATTATTACATCATTATCAATTTTCTTTGGTTCCTTTATTGTTTTAATTGGCGGATCGTATTTAATTTATCGTATGCGGAAAAAATAGCACTATCTAAAAAATTTTAGTGAAACTTTCCAAATAAATAATTTTATTTCTTCATTTCTAATCTTAAGATATTTTCGGCACAAATCTAAATCATACTATTCTGTAAATTAAATTTTAGTTAAGAGATTGGATTAAGTATGAATCCTCAAAAACTTCGTGGACGTGGAGCTCAAATAAATCCTAAAAACAGATTTGAGAGAATTTATATCGATAAAGATAATGCTGATTTTGTCTCTGATTATTTCGATGAAGAAACAGAACAAAAATTGGAAACATTTTTTTTCAAAGATCAGTCGAAAGCTGTAATATCAAAAAATAATAGCGAAGATATTTATTTTGATTATTCATTTAATCCTTACAGAGGATGCGAACACGGCTGTATTTATTGCTATGCCAGGCCGACCCATGAATATTTAGGATTTTCTTCCGGAATTGATTTTGAATCTAAAATTATGATAAAAGAAAAAGCCGCGTATTTATTAGAAAAAGAGTTTAATAAAAAAAATTATAAACCAGATGTAATTATGTTCAGTGGAAATACTGATTGTTATCAGCCTGTTGAACGCAAATTGGAAATAACAAGAAATGCATTAAAAATTTGTTTGGAATATAAAAATCCGGTTTCGATAATTACTAAAAATTCATTGATCCAAAGAGATTTAGATATTTTAACTGACTTAGCAAAATTGAATTTGGTTTCAGTAATGATTTCGATTACAAGCTTAACCAAGGAAATAATGAGAAGGATGGAACCGCGTGCATCAACTCCGGAAAAGAGATTAAAAACGATAGAGCTTATAGCGCAAAGAAATATTCCGATTGGTGTAAACCTTGCACCAATAATTCCCGGATTAAATGATATGGAAATTCCAGAAATACTAAAAGAGTCATCTTTTTATGGAGCATCATTTGCAGGTTATATACTTTTACGATTACCGCTTTCCGTAAAAGATTTATTTATTAACTGGCTTCAAAAAGAATTTCCGGAACGTTCATCAAAAATTCTAAATAATATTAGGCAAACTAGAAACGGAAAATTAAATGAATCGGAATTTGGCAAACGTTTTAAGGGCGAAGGTGAACTTGCGGAAACAATAAAAAATTTATTTCAGATTAGTTGTAAAAAATTTGGCTTACTTAATAATCGTATAAATTTGCGAACCGATCTATTCCAAAATAATTTAAAAGATCAATATGAATTATTCTAATTTATACCACCAAAATTGCAATATGTTCAAGTATTAAATTTTATTATTTTTAGAACCTAATTTGAAAACCATTCATCATATATCTGAAAGAATTAAAAAAGATGGCACAAAAAAAATCTAAGCCAAAAGAAAGACAAATTGGTAAAAAAGTTCAGGAAAAAAAACCATTAATAAATCCTAAATATAAAAACACATTCTGGACGATTGTATTTCTTTTGATATTATTAATTTTTTTCATAGTAAATAATACAAGATCAGTTCCAAGCCACGGTCCTTATCCGCCTGGATATGATTCTTCAAATAGCAAACCCAGCACTTCAGTTGATCAGAGACTTCAAATGAATACTGGGAATAAATAATTTTAAATAAAAGGATAAATATGAAAAGAAATTTTGTTGTTGTTTTATTATTAGTTGGTTCATTTTCTATCTTTGGCTGCAGCAAAAATGCTTCAGAATCAAAAAATGATCAGAACAATTTGGATATTAGTCAATCACAAACTTCAACTGAGAATACAAATTCAAGCAACGTGAGTGTTTCAAACAATCAAGCACCAAATTTTATATTAGAAGATACAAACGGTAAAAAAGTAAGCTTAGCTAATTATAAAGGTAAAGTAGTAATTGTAGATTTCTGGGCAACATGGTGTCCTCCTTGCAGAAGAGGCATTCCGGATTTGATTGAAATTCAAAAACAATTTAAAAATAAAGTTGCGGTTATAGGAATTTCAGTTGATACAGATACAAAAGGTGATGTTCCGTCCTTCGTTAAAAAGATGGGAATTAATTATACTGTTTTATATGCTAATGCTGATGTAGTTCAAGCATATGGTGGAATTGAAAGTATTCCGACATCTTTTATTATTGATAAGAAAGGAAATATTGTTACTCAGCATATCGGCTTAACACCAAAAGAAACTTTAATTGATGAAATTAAAAATATATTAGGTAAATCTTAATTAAATATTACCTGTTGATTTTAAATATTTTTTAAATCGACAGGTAATCGATCATAAACTTTCCTAAATTTTCTTCTTCAAGTTAAATATTATTTTTTAATTAAGTATAATATCAAACTAATAATTAAACTTATTACTAAAGATGTTACTATCGGGAAATAGAAAGTAAAATTCTTTTTCTTTATGTAAATATCTCCAGGCAGCTTACCGATAAATGGGATCTTATCCCAAAACAATAAAATCAGCCCAACAATTATAATTAGCGCGCCAAAAATTATTATAACCTTGCCAACTTGTTGAAATTCATTTAGCATTTTGAAACTTAATATATTTTAAATATTACATTTGATTATTTTAAACAATCTACACCAATCTTATTTATGATTTGTCCTAAACTTATTTATTCAAGGATAAATATTTCTGATTAATAAATTTATTTTCACATCCAACTTTTTAAAGTTAAAAAAATTGAGATTCAAATAACATTGATTAAATTATTAAATGATTTTGTTATTAAATTTGCATTGGTAATCTAAATTTCTTAAGATAATAAATAGTTAAATTAATTAATTGAGAGGTACATAATGCCAGATGACGTTACAGAAAAAAAACCCAAATTATTGGTTACCGAAGATGATTATGAAAATCAAAAATTTCTTGAGATGTTTCTAAAGAGAAAATTTGATGTTGAAATTTGCGATTCCGAACAATCATTTTATGATCATCTAAAAAAAACAAAGTTTGATGTTATTCTAATGGATATTTCACTTCGTGGAAATAAGAATGGATTAGAACTGACAAAAGAATTAAGGAAAATGCCAGGTTACGAGAATATTCCTATTGTTTGTTTGTCGGCTCATGCATTTAAAAAAGATAGAGATAATGCAATGAATGCCGGCGCAGATGTTTTTTTAACTAAGCCAGTCGAAAATAAAATTCTTTTAAATACTTTACTTGATGTAGTAGAAAAAAAATCAAAAGAAAAGAATTAAAACAAGTTGCAAAAAATTTCTTATTCTGATTTAATATTAAGATCCGGATCGAAGAAATTTAGGTTCTTCTAATGTTAATATTAATGAAATGCGATGTGTGTCCGGTAATCTTTCAATATCTGATTGACTAAATCTTGCAAATGAATAATCAATATTTAATTTAGGAAGTTTTATCCCCGCACCAATCGTGAATTGTTTTACGTCGTTATAACCAGCCCTTATCATAAATAAATTTTTAAAATTATATTCTAATCCTGCGTGCGCATCAAAACTCACCGGACCGACATGAAATTCAGACGCATATTCGCGGTTTTCAAATCTAATATCTAAATCAATTGCCGGAGTAAATTTACCGCCAAGAAATTCAAATTGATATGCTGATCCAACTTTTGCGGTTGGAGTAATTAATTCAGTTCTTCCGGTACTCCATGTTACAAATGTGGTTGTTATATCTTGAAGGTTTGCACCAAGAGAAAAATTTTCAAATGGAGAATACAAGGCTCCAACATCGAAACCAACTCCATAAGCGTTGTACTCGGCAATGCTTCGATAAATAATTTTAACGTTTCCGCCGTAGAAAAATTTATCGCTTTGTTTTTTTGCCATGGTAAGATAAAATGCCCAATCTTGATCGCTGAATTCTGTAATCTTGCTATAATCTAATCTTGCAGAAGGTAAATTAATATCATAAATAATTTGCCCAGTATTTTGATCAACAAGCGCATTTCTTGTATCCGGAATTCCATCTACTCCCAATCTCATTATACTTAAGCCGAAACTTAAATCTTTACCATAAGGAATGGCAACTGCGGCATAATCATAATTTACCAAACTGCCAAATCTTTCTTCATGCATTAAGGATATTTCTGGATAATTTATTTGAGCAAGGCCTGCAGGATTGTAATAACCAGCTGTAATATCATTTGCTATTGCTACATAAGCACCGCCCATTCCGAGCGGTCTTCCACCAACACCAATTGCTAAAAATTCTCCTGCATATTTGCCAATTACTGTTTGAGACCTTAAAGAAGGAAAGTAAATTAAAATCGCTAAAGAGACAATTACTATTTTCTTAAGCATTAATGAGGATTCCCATCATTATCAATATTATTCTTTATGAAAAAATGAAGAAAATGATTTTGAAAATCAAGGTAAATGTTTTAATAATTAAATTGAATTCTTAATAAATCAAATACACAGTTTTAATTAAAATTTTTATCTATTTATTTTGTTTTTCCTTGATTTGCTACGGCCTGGGCTTTCTTTGCTATTTCTTCTTGATTGCCTAAGTAATAGTGTTTCAATGGATTTAAGTTCTCATCTAATTCATAAACCAATGGAGTTCCAGTAGGAATATTCAGACTGACAATTTCATCATCAGAAACTTTGTCTAAATATTTAACTAAAGCTCTCAAACTATTTCCATGAGCAGCAATAATAACTTTTTGTCCGGATTTAACTACTGGAGCAATACGCTCTTCCCAATACGGTACGAATCTGTTTACTGTATCTTTAAGGCATTCTGTAAGCGGAATTTCTTCCGAAGTTAAATTTTTATAGCGCAAATCTTTTCCAGGAAACCTTGGGTCGTTCTTTTCTAAAGCTGGCGGTTTTATATCATAGCTTCTTCTCCAAATCTTCACCTGTTCATCTCCAAATTTTGCGGCAGTCTCGGCTTTATTTAAACCTTGAAGTGCACCGTAATGTCTTTCATTTAATCTCCATGAACGTTCGACTGGAATCCACATTAAATCAAGTTGATCAAGAGTTATCCATAATGTTCTAATCGCTCTCTTCAAAACAGAAGTAAATGCAATGTCGAATGTATAGCCTTCACTTTTTAATACTTGTCCTGCATTATTTGCTTCTAAAACTCCTTGTTCAGAAAGATCAACATCAGTCCAACCGGTAAACCTGTTTTCTTTGTTCCAAGTACTTTCACCGTGTCTAAGTAAAACTATTTTATAATTCATTCGTAATCTCCATAAAGTTTTTTACAAAAAAAAATATTAATCGATACAAAAATAACCATTGAAAAAAATCAAATCAAAAAAGAAGATAAGTTTAGTAAATTATACTATTTTTCTCATTGGTGAGTTAAATAAAGGCAAACCAGGAATTTCAACTCTTGTTTTATAAACTGCATTTGTTTCATCTTCTGTAATAAATAAAGTTTTAAGATCTTTACCGGCAAAATCGATATTACTCGGCTTTTTTCCTGGAGTTTCAATATGATTTTTTATCATTCCGTCAGGTCCAATTATATAAATTCTTTTGCTGCCAAAATTAGCCGCATAAAGATTTCCTTCAACATCAAATGCAATTCCATCCGGATCGCCGTCAGGCAATTCTACAAATACTTTTCTTTCGCTGAAAGTTCCATCAACATTTAAATTAAATTTTAAAATTCTATGCTCGGCAGATTCACAAACAAAAACATTTTTACAATCGTCTGAAAAGGCAATACCATTTGAAAAGGCAATATTATCTGCTGCCAGGGTTACTTCTTTTGTTGAAAAATCAACTCTATAAACTTTTCCATCAGCTATATTTTTATCATATGAATTCGGATCAGTAAAATACAAATTACCTTTTGGATCGAATGCTAAATCATTTGGCCTGTTAAATCTTTTTCCTTTATATCCTGATGTGTAAACTTCTATTTCTCCTAAAGTACTTATTTTAAGGATAGAACCTAGTCCATATTCGCAAGCATATAAAAATCCATCGCAGTCAAAAGTCAAACCATTTGTGTTTTTCATAGTAAGTTGATTTTCAGATGCTTTAATGAAAGTAGAAGATTTTGTTCCGGATATTTTTGTTATATAACCGCCATAACAACTCGAAACAAATAAACTGCCTAGGCCATCCCACGCCGGGCCTTCTGGAAAATTTAATCCATCAATAACTTTTTCAAACATTTTTATTTACTCCTCTTAGTTACAAAATCAGAATTAAAATCTTGGCGAAAATTACTTCAATAAAAATTTATTTAATAACTAAATCCAAAATTTTCTTTAATAAGAAGTAAATATATTGTAGATTATGAAAAATAATTTGTAAACTTTTAAAATTGAAAAGGGAACCCATGAAAAAGTTTCTAATTGTCTTTCTCTTTATTCCAATTTCTTTTCATTATGCTCAAACAAAAATTGAAACAGACGTTGATACTGCATTTCAAAATGCAAAAAAAGGAATTTATTGGGCTCTATCAAACATTCCTGAGAAAAAAGCTAAGCTTGAAAATGATCTTATTGTTGAAGATAAACTTTTAGCTTCCGTAAGATTAGATAAAGAAATAAATGGAATAAAGATTCTTTCGGTAGGTTTCAATAATTCAAACGAAGTTTCAATTAAGATTTTTAAATCATACGATAGTTTGGTAAAGGAAGGATATTTAAAAAATTCAAAGAAAGTTGATAAAGATTTTCTTGAAGATAATTGAAGACGATTTTTAATTTAAATTTCTTCCAATTTGTTTTTCTATATTTGAAGCAAAATTATTTGCGATAGAACCGGTCTCTAATTCGGTTCCGATTAAATCTTTCAATGTCATTTTGCCTAAAACGTTGTCAATTAGAGATTGAATAGTTCTCCATAAAGAACGGATTGAACAGTCGATTGAATGAGTGCAAATTAATTCAGCGCCGGAATGGTCCGAACAGAAGTCAGCTTCGAATAACTTCCCGCCTAAAGCGGCAAGAACTTCACCGATAATTATTTTATCAGCCGGTTTCGTCAATTTATAACCGCCGGTTTGTCCGCGCGAGCTTTCAATAAATCCTCCAAGGCGCAATGTCCTTAGAAGCTTGCCTGTATTTGCTTCGCTTAACCCTTCTAACTGGCTAATCTCCGGAATAGTCAGTCCGTTCGGCGAAATACTTTTGCCGATACGAAGCAGACATCTTAAACCGTATTCTTCCTGAGTGCTGAATTTCATTTTTTTATTCTAAAAATTCTAAAGAGATTGACTGCATGGCTTTACTCAAGCAGTCATCTCTTCATAAAACATTAACCCTTAAATAACGGAATTTTTGAGCCGCACATTTTAGCATGCATTACCTGCGCAAAGTTCTCCGGACTTATCGACGGACCTTTTGCCGTGCATACTTCATCAAAAGCTTCAGTCAGCGATTGCGCGATTTCCTCGGCTCTTCTTCCTTCAATTTCATACCGCTGCATGAAATAAATCAACGCGCCGTTTTTAAACATTGCAATGCTCGGCGAAGAAGGCGGAAAGTTTCCAATTAACTGGCGAACTTTATCAACCGCATCTCTTTCCTGTCCGGCAAAAGCAGTGTAGAGTTTATCGGGAATAACTTTATGCTGAAGCGCCAGCGATACGCCTGGGCGGGCACTGCCGGCTGCGCAGCCGCATACGGAATTAATCATTACTAAAATTACTTTGTCATCTTTTACATTTATTGCTTTTTCAGCGTCAGTAGGTGTCAGCAATTCCTCAAAGCCGACAGCAACCAACTCATCCCTCATTGGTTGTACAGCGTCCTGGTCATAAATTGGCGGACGCGAAATTATATTGAACATGTTTTTCTCCTATCTATCTTTGGTTTAAAATCTTTATCTGTTTGATTCATTTTAAAATTATTTTATCAGTACATTCCTAATTCAACTTTAGCAACTTCGGACATCATGTCTCTATCCCACGGCGGATTCCACACCAACTCAATATTGACGCTCTTTATTCCGGGTATGCATTTTATTTTCATTTCAACTTCGCCGGGAAGCGATCCGGCAACCGGACACGCTGGAGAAGTTAATGTCATCTTGATGTTTACATTGGCATCGTTATCAATTCTAATTTCGTAAATCAGTCCAAGCTCAAAAATGTCCACCGGTATTTCCGGATCATAACATGTCTTTAATCCCTGAATAATTTTTTCTTCAAGTTCTTGCTTGTTTGAACTTCCGTTTCCCGGAGGTGTTTGTTCATCTTTAACTTGATCATCAACTACTTCCGGAAGCTTTTCCGGTTCTTCATTTTTATTTTTTTCTTTTTTGAAAAGCATAATTTATTCTTCCGTTGAAACAACTTTCTTTTCATCCTGCAAAGCAGAAATTAAAGTATGCCAGGCAAGGCTTGCACATTTCACTCTAGCCGGAAAATCTCTTACGCCTGCAAAGACTGCAAGCTTTCCAAGCTCTTCAATTTCATTTTCATCCGTCAGTTTGCCGGTTACTAAGTCGTGAAATTTTTCAAAAAGTTTTTCAGCTTCTTCTTTCTTCTTACCTTTTACAATCGAGCTCATCAAAGAAGCGGAAGCCTTAGAAATAGCGCAGCCGGAACCTTGAAAGCCGACATCTTTCACTACATCATCTTCAATTATTAAATAAAGATTAATTTTATCGCCGCACAGCGGATTATATCCTTCCGCAGAGTGATTGGCATTTTCCAGCTTCTTAAAATTTCTCGGACTCTTATTGTGGTCCAGAATAACCTGCTGATAAAGTTCTCTTAATTCCGCATCCATTATTATAGCTAATCTCTCTTATTTAAATACTTCAATTATTCTTTCTTTACTAATAGGAATTGTAATTAGTTTATTAGTTGTTTTTTTTGCACATGACATTGCTAATTTTTTTGCTGCCGACGATCGTGTTGCTTTTTTTGCTGGTGAATTTCTTCACTATAGATTCATGGGTATTC
>DAIEML010000037.1 GCA_027349615.1 Ignavibacteriales bacterium
TAGATATTCAAGATCAAAAGGAATTCCGGGGATATTAAAAGCAATTTCCAGAAAATATAAAAGGGATTTTGACGTTGATATAAATCCTGAAACAGAAGCTGTCGCAACAATTGGAAGCAAAGAAGGATTGTCGCATCTCTGTCTTGCTCTTCTTGATGAAGGCGACGTTGTGCTTGTCCCAAACCCAACTTACCCGATTCATATTTACGGAGTAACCTCTGCGGGCGCCAATGTTATTTCAATTCCTTTAAGTGAAGAAAATAATTTTGTCCCGGACATTTCTTTGATTACACGAGATATGTGGCCGAGACCGAAAATGTTAATACTAAATTTTCCGGCTAATCCAACTACTGCCGTTGTTGATTTAGATTATTTAAAAGAAATTGTTGCTTATGCAAAGAAGACCGACATGATTGTTGTTCACGATATGGCTTACAGCGATATTGTTTTTGACGGAACAAAAGTTCCATCAATCCTCCAGGTGCCCGGCGCGAAAGATGTTGCAATAGAATTTTTTACAATGTCAAAGAGTTATAATATGGCTGGCTGGCGTGTGGGCTTTTGCGTAGGAAATTCCGAAGTGTGCAAAGCATTAGCTAAATTAAAAAGTTTTTATGACTATGGAATTTTTACGCCAATTCAAGTAGCCGCAATTGCTGCTTTAGATTCGCCGCCATCTGTTACAAAAGAAATTGCTCAAGTTTATTACAACCGCCGTGAAGTTTTGGTTGATGGTCTAAACAGTATTGGTTGGAATGTAAAGAAGCCAAAAGCGAGTATGTTCGTCTGGGCCCCGATTCCAGAAAAGTTTAAATCTATGGGATCGATTCAATTTTCTAAATTATTAATAGATAAGGCAGAAGTTGTAACTTCGCCGGGTGCTGCTTTCGGAGAATATGGCGAAGGTTACTTACGAATTTCGATGGTTGAAAATGAACAGAGAATAAAGCAGGCAATCAGAAACATTAAAAAATTGATGGATAAATAATTTTTAGTTTCATAATCAAAATTGAAAGCTTCAAAAGAATTAGAAAAAATTTTAAGCGATAAAACTTCCGGCTCTTCGGAAATCTTACTAAAGCTGAATAATTATTTCAGGAAGATTATAGATGAACCAGAAAAATTTAGTTTAACAATTCGGCTTGTTAAAAAGGAACTCCCGTACTTTACTTCAATTGATAATTATATAAAGCATCTGGAAAATATTTGTCCATCAGAAGATAAAAAAGTAGTAATCGATTTTATTACTTCTTTTGATGAAATCAGCTATAATAAATATCAACGGATTTACGAAAATGCAAAACCAGTTTTAAAAAACCTAAAAACCGTTTTAACAATTTCGAACAGTAAAACTATTGCTGAGTTTTTCAAATTGTGGAGAAAAGATAACAAACAATTAAAAGTTATTGTTTGCGAATCCCGCCCTAAAAATGAGGGAAGAATTTTTACTAAAGCTTTGTTAAAAGAAAATATCAAAGTTGAATTCATTACAGACTTTATGATTTCCCACTACTTCCCTAAGGTTGACGCCGTTATTCTTGGCGCAGATTCGATTCTAAAAAATGGAAATGTCATTAACAAAACCGGAAGCCTTTCGGCAGCATTATTGTGCAGGCAATTCAAAAAACCTTGTTATGTTTTGGCATCAAAAGATAAATTTACGAACAAAAAGACTTTCTATCAAAAAGAACAGAACAAAAATGAAGTTTGGAATTTTCGACACATGCTTCTAACAATAAATAATATCTATTTTGAAGAAGTTTCTAAAAAATTTATTACAAAACTAATTACCGAATAAATTTTTCTCTATCATTATTCCTTTGCAATTAAAAAAGTGATGTTCTAATTTTCATTTCAAAAATTTTAATAGGCGATTTATGAAATCTTTAAAATACATTCTTTTCTTTTTGACCTTGATCGTTACTACTTCCTTTCCACAGAAGAAAGATTTAACGATTGAACTTGTTACTACAAAATCTTATTCGCTTTTTCCCAAAAGATTAGCCCAATTACAATGGAGAGCAGGCGAAAATTCTTTTACTTATATCGAGAATGTAAAAGGAAGTGAAAAATTAATTACTGAAGATGCAAAATCCGGCAAACAAGAACCTCTTTTAACTTTAGATGATTTAAACAATAAATTCTTAGAAACTCATCATCAATCTATTAAAAGATTTCCCTTTATCGAATGGACTGACAAAAATAATTTCCGCTTTTGGAATGATGATTCACTTTGGAGTTTTAATCTTGAAACTAAAACTCTGAAACTTTTAAATAACATCCCGGATAATGCAGAGAATTTAGATTATACAAATAAAAACTTTGCTGCCTACACTATTAAAAATAATTTATTCATCGCCGTTAACAAAGAACAAAAGCAAATTACAAATGATTCGAATGAAGGAATCGTAAACGGACAATTAGTAGCGCGAAACGAATTTGGAATCGACAAAGGGACTTTCTGGTCACCAAATAATAATTATCTCGCTTACTACAGAAAAGATCAATCGATGGTAACTGATTATCCGCTTGTAGATATTTCTTATCATCCGGCAAAGCTTGTAAATATAAAATATCCTATGGCTGGGATGACAAGCGAAGAAGTTACGTTAGGAATTTATGATCTTAAGACAGGCAAAACAATTTTCTTAAAAACCGGCGAGCCGAAAGATCATTATTTAACCGGCGTTTCATGGGACCCAAATGAAAAATATGTTTACATCGGAATTCTAAACCGCGATCAAAATGATTTACATGAAATTAAATATGACATATCCAACGGCAATCCTATTGATACTTTATTTGAAGAAACAAATCCGAAATATGTTCAGCCGCTTCACGGTGCAATTTTTTTGAAAAATCATCCTGATGAATTTATTTGGATTTCACGGCGCGATGGATGGAATCATCTTTACCTTTACAACACAAAAGGTAAATTGATTAAACAACTTACCAAAGGTGATTGGGAAGTAACAGATTTAAACGGTTTTGATAAAAAAGAAGAAAATGTATTTTTCACTGCAACAAAAGAAAGTCCGCTCGATCGTGATTTTTATGAAGTGAATATTAATTCAGGAAAAATTACAAGAATTACTTCCGAACCTGGTGTACATCATGTTGCTCAAAATGAATATGGAAATTTATTTCTTGATTCATTTAACAGTTTAAAAGTTCCGAATGAATCTTTAGTTCTAAATAATGAAGGCAAAAGTATTAGAACAATTTTGAAGGCTGAAAATCCACTTGAAGATTATAATATTGGCGAAACAAAATTCTTCACTCTTAAAAGTAAAGACGGTTTCGATCTTTATTGTAGAATGATTACTCCGCCGGATTTTGATTCAACAAAAAAGTATCGCGCTCTCATTTATGTTTACGGCGGACCGGGAATTCAATTGATAACCAACAGTTGGCTCGGCGGCGCAGGGCTTTGGCTTAATTACATGGCAGAACATGGTTATGTAATTTTCACACTTGATAATCGCGGTTCGGCAAATCCGGGTTTAGCTTTTGAGCAAACAACATTCAGACATTTAGGAACAGAAGAAATTGAAGATCAAACTCTTGGTGCCGAATATTTAAAATCTCTTTCTTTTGTTGATTCGAATAAAGTTGGAGTATTCGGCTGGAGCTTCGGCGGATTTATGACTACATCTTTGATGACAAGAAGGCCAGGATTATTTAAAGTTGCTGTAGCCGGCGGTTCAGTTATTGATTGGAGTTATTACGAAGTAATGTACACCGAAAGATATATGGATACACCGCAACAAAATCCGGAAGGTTATAAAGAATCAAGTTTGCTAAATTATGTTCAAAATTTAAAAGGTAAACTTTTAATGATTCATGGAACAATGGATGGAACTGTCGTCTGGCAGCATGATTTAATGTTCATTAAAAAATGTGCTGACCTCGGAATTCCAGTCGATTATTTTGTTTATCCCGGACAAGAACATGGAGTAAGAGGAGTTGATACGTTCCATTTGTATGACAAGATTACAAATTATTTTAACGACAACTTGTAATATTAAATCATAAATTTCGATTAAAGGGATGAAATTATTCTCATCCCTTTATAATTTTAAATTGAAATTAATTTTCTGCTTTTTATATTGAACCTAATAGTAAGTAGAATTGCAGAAGTCATTAACCCAATTAAAAATCCAATCCAAACGCCGATTACATTTAGGTTAAACAGAAATCCTAAAATATAACCGACTGGCAATGCAATAATCCAATAAGCAAAAAATGTAATTAAAGTTGGTACTTTGACATCAGTTAAACCTCTTAATACACCAATACCAACAGCTTGTGTTCCATCAAAGATTTGAAATATTGCTGCAATAATTAATAATTGAGATGCAATAGTTATTACGCTATCATCTCTAATATAAAGTGAAGGGAAAAATTTATTGAAAGAGATAAAAATAATTCCGCAGCAAAACATTATTGCGGCTCCTAACAAAATTGCAGTAAAACCAGCTTGCCTAACTTCACTAATATTTTGTTTGCCAACAGCAACACCAACTCTAATCGCTCCAGCAGAAGAAATTCCTAAAGTTGCCATATAAGTTATAGAAGCAAGATTAATCGCAATTTGATGAGCAGCTAATTGTTTAGTCCCCAGCCAGCCGATCATTACAATGGCAAAAGAAAATGCACCTACTTCAAAAACATATTGAACAGCGCTTGGTAATCCAAGACTCAAAATATTTTTGACAACTTGAAAATTTATTTTATGAAATTTTAATCTTACATCGAATTGCCTGAACCGTGCGGATTTTTTCACATACCAGATAATTGCAATTGCCATAAATAATCTTGAAGAAAAAGTTGCCCATCCGGATCCATTTAATTCTAGTTTAGGAAAACCATAGTGCCCATAAACTAAAATCCAATTTATTATTGCGTTAATCAAGTTTGCAATAATTGTTATAACCATAGCCGGGCGTGTTATTGACAGTCCTTCAATAAATTGTTTATAAGTTTGAAATAGCATAATTGGTAATATTGAATAACCTAGAATTTTGGAGTATGAAGCAGCAAGTTTATAAACTTGAATTGGTTGATTTAAATATTGAAATATATTCGAACAAAAATAAGTAATTACTATTAGAATAATTCCCAAAACAATATTAACTAAAATCGATTGCTGAAAAATTCTTTCACTTTCATTTTTTTTATTTGCACCAATTGAAATTGCTACCAATGGAGTAACCGCGTATGAGACTCCGATTCCAACAATTAAAATAATTAAAAATAATCCGTTTGCTAATGAAGCAGCAGCTAATGGTGCATCTCCAAGTCCTCCGACCATCATATTATCAACAACTTGCATCATAATATAACCAAGTTGACCGATCATGACTGGATAAGCAAGATTCATTGTACTTTTTATGTGGTCTTTAATGGAAGGCATAATTCTATCTTTTTATGGGACTTAATTTCTAAAAATTTCTTAATAGTTAAAAATAAGATAATTTAAGAAATGGAGTAAGAAGATTTGAAAACTTAAATTGTGAAAATGAAGTGCGGGAATTTATCTGCCATTATTTACCGACTGAATAAACAGAAATACCAGCAGCATTAATTGACGTAAAAGGATAATTATATTTTGAGGTTACGCTGTCAATTTGTTTCATTGAGAGAGATTCGGCTTCAGATTTAGCTGTTACAAATCTAATTGCATTTCCATTATTATGATTTGTAAAAACTCCAACTAAAAATAACCCACCAAAAAGGAAAAATATACTTAAAAATATTACTGTTCCAATTAATAACTTTTTCACAAAACTTTACCTAAAAATAAATCAATATCTTAATCTGGGTTTAATTTAATATTAATAATTAAAATGTCAATACCAAATCGATAAATGGTGTTAAATAGTCATTTTAATTTTAGCGGAGAGACAGGGATTCGAACCCTGGATACCGATTACTCAGCATAACGGTTTTCGAGACCGTCCCATTCAACCACTCTGGCATCTCTCCTAATTTTAACTAAAAATTAAATGCACACCTAAAATTAATAATAATCCAAGACTTAAAGAAAAAACAACAAGTCTAGTATGATTTTTCAACATTTCACCTAAAACTGCGTGCAATGATAAAAATATAAATCCGCCTGCGATATGAGCCATTATTATACTTGATACAACTGGCGAAATTCCGGATTGAAATAAATATGTTCCGATTATTGAGCCAATAATTGTTGTTGATTCAACCAGAGTAACATAAATTATAATTTTTTGTTTAGGATAACTTGAACTAAACATCAATGCTGCAAGCGCAAGTCCTTCCGGAAATTTATGAGTTAATATTGCAGCTAAAATAGATTCGTTTTGAAAATGCGATCCATTTCCTGTACTAAGCGCCATGCCGTCTAACAAAGAATGAATTGAAAGGGCTGTAATTAATGTCAATACAATTTCTGAAAATTTGTGTGTCGTCTTTTCATCAAAATGACTTGCTGAGCACGCAGGGCAAACGTGAGAAAAATATTTGCTAATAAACCAGAATAAAAGATATCCGGATAATATTCCAATAACAATTTGTATTACTGCCAAATTTTCGTATGATTCAGGAATTAGCACAAATAAAGCAGCGCCCATAAGTGCGCCAGCAGAAAAAGAAATTAAACTGCAAAGTTTTTTATGATTTAATTTCACAATAAAGGTTGAACCCGCTCCAGATAATGCAGAAATTAATGCTAAAAATCCACGGATTATGTTGTTTTCCATTTAACAAACTTATTAGGTTAAAAATTAAATTGTAAATATATACAATCTTAGATGATTTGTAATAATTTAAGTTTCAAAATTCAATAAACAGAATCAAAGTTTTGTTAAAGGAATTGAAATTTTTATATTTGCTACGTTTCTTTGGAAAGGTGCAGGAGTGGCTTAACTGGCACGCCTGGAAAGCGTGTGTGCCTTAACGGGTACCGAGAGTTCGAATCTCTCCCTTTCCGCTTTAATTTAATCTGAAGCTTTTTTACTTTAAATTATTTTTAGAAACGTTTAATTGATTCATCTTTTCGGCAAATTTTTCTAAAATTAATATTGTAGATGAATCGATATTAAATACTGAATTGTAACCTTGAGGTTCATGCGGAGGATCTCCGGTAAATGGATCTCCAGGTTTCCAGATATGATCTTCATTTTGGCTTCTCCCTTCTCCCCCCCATGCCCAAAAATTTGATCCAGCTATTGAACTGCCACTTGATGCTGAATCATAAACTACTTGCAATATTTTTTTATAAAATTTATCTCTTTCGAAAGTTGAAGTATTTGGATTAAGTAACTCATTGTCTCGTGGAAATCCAAACTCTTCAAGGACAATCGGTTTATTTAATTGGTCGGCAATCTTCAAATGTTTATTAATATAATTAAGTGAACTGTCAATCGCGACATCAAATGTTTCCCTAATTTTTTGGGGATTCAGCCAATCCCAATTTTTTGGCCAAAGATGAAATGTTAAATAATTTATATTTTTAGGTTCATTTGCTGTTAAATAAATATTTGTTGAAAATAAATTTCCGGTTGTACCTTCACTTCCAGTTGAAATTAAATGATTTGGATCGAGTGTATGAATGAAATTCGCAGTCGCATCAATCCATCGATAATATTCATCAAGCCATTTTTCTCCTTTATTTATAGTACCGGGTCGAGGTTCATTCGCCAACTGCCAAGCCATAATTGTTGGATCTTCATAATAATAATTTCCGCTGTATTTATTTTTTCTTGTAATAAGCTTATACAAATAATGATAAAATATTTCCTTTGCGTTTTCATTTCTGTAGAACGACGCTGAGTAATTCATAAAGTCTTCCCAAGTATAATTTGTATCATACGGATTAACCTTAGGACCACCAGCCCAATTATTATAAACAACCATTCCGCCAGACCATTCCCAATAATTGTTTAAAAATATTACGGCGTGCATATTTCTTTTTTGCATTTCTGATAAAAGAAAATCCAAGCCTTCCAATAAATTTTCATTATAAATTCCAGGCTTTATTTGAATTGATGGTTTAAGTGTATGTATAATAAAAGAATTTTCTGAAGCGCCAAGTATTCTTAAATTTGTTATGCCGATAGATTTTAATCTATCCAGTTCTCTAATTAATCTTTCTCGATTGCCAGTTTTATCAGAGCTGCCAAGATAACTTCCGTACCAAAAGTTTGCGCCTTCAAAGTAATAATTTTTCCCATTTAATTCGAAATGTTTTCCATCGACTTTTACAAAATTAGATTCGCATCTTGGATAGAATACTGAACAGGCACTTAAATAAATTGATAATGCAAAAAGGAGGAGAAATCCAGTATATTTATTATTCATAAAATTTAACGAAGATTATAGGTTTATTTTCTAGCAATAAATATAAATTCTTTTTCGTACATATACATTTTTAACTTATTTATACACTTCTTTATCAAATTTTTATTTGAGAATAGATTATCGTTTATTAACTTTTAATCCTAAAAATTGATTAAGGCAAAATGCTTACTTCTCAAAAGATAATTTTCTTTTCAACAGTTTTAGCTTTCATTTTATTTTTTATACTTTTTGAAGTTATTAATACTAAACCAATAATTATTTATACGACGGTTTACATATCATCTTCTATAATTTATTTATTACTTTGCTGGCAGTTTCTAAAGTTTAATATTCCCCAAAAATATATTTCAGTTTTAATTGGACTTGGAATAATTATCAGAATATTTTTTGTGTTTGTTCATCCTATAGGTTCTGATGACTACTACAGATACCTTTGGGACGGAAAAGTTCAAGCAAGCGGAATAAACCCATATCGTTACGCACCAGCAGACACTGCTCTCAACAATATTCATTCTGATATATTGCCGAAGAATGTAAACTTTCCAGTGATGAAAACTATTTATCCACCGCTAAGTCAAATTATTTTTTTCTTTGCGTATTTAATTGGTGGAGAAAGTTTCATTGGGTTAAAAATCTTACTATTAATTTTTGATCTCTTTACTATTTACGGAATTTATTTGATCATCAAAAAGTTAAACCTTCCGACTAAAAATATTTTGTTATACACACTGTGCACTTTACCTCTTTTCCAATTTTTTATTGATGCCCATGTTGATGGTTTTGGTTTAACTTTTCTAATATTTTCAATCTATTTTTATTTAAGTAATAAAAAAATAATTAGTTTACTTTTTCTCTCGGCATCAATTTGTATAAAGCCGCTTGGATTTATTCTTGTTCCAATTTTGTTCTTCCAAGAAAAAAGTTGGAAGAACAAAATCAAAATTGCCGCAATTCCAGTTTTAATTTGTGCATTTACATATCTGCCATTTGCATTTACCGGCAGCCCTTTTCAAGCACTAATGCAGTTTACTGAAAATTGGATGTTCAACGGAGTTGTGTTTGATATCTTAGATACGTTTATAAAAAATAATCAGCTTACAAGAATAATTTGCGGATTATTTTACATGATTATCTATCTAGCTATAATTCTAAGTAAAAAAGAATTTCTGTCAAAATTATTTTTGTCTTTATTTCTACTTTATATATTTTCGCCGGTGGTTCATCCATGGTATTTAAGTTGGCTGGCAATATTACTTCCTTTTATTCCTAAATGGAGCGGAATCTTATACGTCGCTTTAATCAGCTTAACTTCATTTACAGTTCTAAATTATCAGTTAAATGGAATTTGGAATGAATACACTTTGGTTCTGCTATTTGAATATGCACCGGTGATAATTCTATTTTTATTTGAGCTAATAAAGCGAAATGATTTTAATGAAAAACAAATCTTAAGTTCTTGATCTAAATCTCATTCAAATTTAAAAGGTTTACAATATATTTATCAGTAAACTATGAAATTGAAATAAAATTTTTAACAAAAAATAAATTCACCAATGAAAAATAATCATATAAAACATTTCCAATCAAATCAGTCTAATTTTTTAAAACTGGTTATATACTTTGTCTTTATTTTCGTTTTATTTACAAAATTTTCATATAGCCAATCTATTCCGGAAAATACCTACGCCGGAATGAAGTGGAGATTAGTCGGCCCGTTTCGCGCTGGTTGGGCAACGATGGCTGAAGGAATTCCAGATTCACTTAATACATTTTATTTTGGCGCTGCTGGTGGAGGAATCTGGAAAACAAGTGATGCCGGAAGGACATGGAAACCTTTCATGCAAAATGAATCAGCATCATCAATTGGTGCTATTGCAATTGCTCATTCAAATTCTAATATAATTTATGCAGGAACCGGCCAAGTTGCTTTGAGATACGATATGTTATCCGGCGATGGAGTTTTCCGTTCAGATGATGCCGGAAATACTTGGAAAAATATCGGTTTGAAATCAACCAAATATATTGGAAGAATTTTAGTTGATCCGAAAAATTCAGATAAAGTTTTAGTTGCTGCTTTAGGGAATATTTATAGTCCTTCTAAAAATAGAGGAATTTATTTAACAAATGATGGTGGGAAAAATTGGCAGCAAGTTTTATTTGTTAATGATAGCACGGGCGGCGTCGACTTAGCATCTGATCCAACTAATCCATCAATTATTTATGCAGCGCTTTGGCAAATTCATATTCATCCATGGTTAGATTATTTCGATCCGCAAACTGAACGAGGTTCAGGAATTTATAAAAGTGAAGACGGCGGCGAACACTGGACAAAACTTTCAGGTAATGGAATTCCGGAAGGTAATTTAGGCAGAATCGGACTTGCAGTCGCCCGTGGAAGTGAAGGTAAAATAATTTATGCAACAATAATTTCATCGCAAGGTAAAAGCGGTTTATATCGATCTGATAATGAAGGAAAGACATGGCAGTTTATAAATAAAAATGCCGCACTTGCAAATTCATATTTCAGCCGACTAACAGTTGATCCGAAAAATCACGAAATAGTTTATGTTACAGGGCAATCGATAAGCAAATCAACAGACGGTGGAAAACATTTTACATTTTTCAAAGGCGCACCTGGCGGAGATGATTATCATTTTCTCTGGATCAATCCAGCAAATCCAAATTATATGATTACTGCATCTGATCAAGGTTGTGTTGTTTCAGTTAACGGCGGCAAAACCTGGTCAAGTTGGTATAACCAACCAACCGGACAATTTTACCATATCGCAATTGATGATCAATTTCCTTATCATATTTATAGCGGACAACAGGACAATGGCACAGTTGATATTGCCAGCCGTGGACCAAACGGTGTTATTGAAGATCGCGATTGGCATCCTGTTGGCGGTGATGAACGCGATTATGATGTACCAAAACCGGGAGATGCAAAAACTGTTTTCGGTACAGGGTTAGGTGGGCCAATTTCTAAGTTTGATGATATCACTCATCAATCAGCCGATGTTTCTCCATGGCCAATTTCTACCTACGGCGCTTTACCACTTGGAATAAAATATCGCTACTCATGGATTACTCCACTTGTCATTTCTCAAGTAAAACCTCATCCCATGTATTTTGCTTCTCAATATCTTTTTAAATCAACTGACGATGGAAATCATTGGAAGATAATTAGCCCGGATCTTTCTGGTGTTGAAAAAGGAATGAAGGATTGTAAAAATCCTAATCTTGATCAAGCAGAGAAATGCGGATATGGTGTAATCTGGAGTATTGCTCCATCTCCAATAAATAATAATATTATTTGGATTGGAACTGATGATGGCTTAATTCAACTAACAACCAATGGCGGAAAGAGTTGGAAAAACGTAACGCCGCCTACAACACCGTTATGGTCACGTGTTGATGCAATCGATCCTTCATTTACCGATCCGCACACTGCTTACGCTGCAATTAACACTCATCGATTGGGATACAATGTTCCACTAATTTTTAAAACTAATGATAACGGAAAAACTTGGCAGAAGATAGTTAATGGTTTACCAGATGATGAATTTATAAATGCTGTTCGAGTTGATCCAATTCAAAAGAATTTACTTTACGCTTCTACAAATCGAAGTATTTATGTTTCATTTAATGATGGCGCAAACTGGCAGCCGCTGACTTTAAATTTTCCTACTACTTGTGTAAATGATATTCAAGTTCACGGCGATGATTTAATTGCCGGAACTCAAGGACGAGGTATCTGGATTTTAGACGATGTTGAGCCACTTCGTGAAATGAGTTCAGTATTAGCATCAAAGTCAGTTCATTTATTTAAGCCTGCCTTGGCAATTAGAATTAGAGGAAATGAAAATCATGATACTCCTTGGCCGCCGGAAACTCCACTTGGGCAGAATCCACCCAACGGCGCAATCATCGATTATTGGCTCAAAGATAATACAAACAAAAAAGTAACTTTAATTATCAAAGATTCTAATGGAAAAGTTGTTCGTGAATTTTCAAGCAAAGAAACTGAAAAGGAACTTCCTTCTCGAAGATATTTTGAAAAAGGATGGATTAAAGAACCAGAAAAACTTTCCGGCAGTTCTGGAATGCACAGAGTTGTTTGGAATCTTCGTTATCCACGTCCGCCTGCATTACATTATGGTTATTCAATTGCAGCGGTATGGACAGATGGTACGCCGCTAGAGCCTGAGGGAGTTCTTGTCCTCCCAGGAAAATATACAGTTGAGCTTAATGTTGATGGTAAAACTTATTCTCAGGAGATTGAAATAAAATTAGATCCGAGAGTTCATTTGACTGCTACTGATTTAAGGCAGCAATTTGATTTTGCACAGTCAGTTTATCATGATTTGGTAAATGCATATAATATTCATAATAAGATAAACAGTATTTTAAAAAAGAATTCTTCAACAGCGGAAGAAGATTCACTTCAAACAATTGCAAATAAAGGCGAAACTAATTTTGCATATATTATTGGCGGCTTGGCAGGACTGATAAACACAGTTGAAGAAGCTGATGCTTCACCGACACAAGGCCAACGTGACGTTTATTTAATGTACAAAAGCCAATTAAATGATCTGATGAATAGATGGAAGAGATTTGATAAGACCCTGAATTGAGTATAAAATTTTAATAATTACCGTTAATGCAGTTTGAACATATAAATTAAAACTGCGTTAACGGTAGCTAGAATAAATTAAACAACTTAAAAAAAATAATTTACAAAGCGGAAGTGCAATTTGCACACTTTGTCGCTTTGATTGGGATTTTAGATAAACAATAGGGGCAATCTTTTGTTGTTTCTTCAACCGCAACAGGCGCTTCTTTTTTCTTAAGCTGCTGAAATCCTTTTACAATTAAAAATACGGCAAAAGCAACAATCAAAAAGCTGACTATATTATTGATAAACAATCCATAATTTAAAGTTACTGCTCCAGACGATGCAGCATCTTTTAGCGTTGTATAAGGACCCGAATTTTTTGCACCTTCCTTAAGCACAATGAAAAGTTCTGAAAAATCTACTTTACCTAGAAGTAATCCAATAGGCGGCATAATTACATCTTTTACAAGAGACTGAACTATTGTGCCAAATGCTGCGCCGATAATAATACCAACTGCCATATCTAAAACATTTCCCTTTAGAGCGAACTCTTTAAATTCTTTTAACATAGCAAGCCTCTCCTTTCTATTTAGAAATGTTATTCGTAATAATTTAATTTAAAACTTAAAAACTTACAATAATAAAGTTTGATGTGATCAAAAGTAGTTTAGGAATTTTCAGAAGATTTGTCTTTTATTTGAACTGATAACTTAACTAAGTCAATTTTGATTGATGTAGCTCTTGCAATCTGAATATCGAAATTATCTATAACAAAATTTTCTCCTTCAGTCGGGATTCTACCAAGCTTATTTGTAATGTAACCGCCAATGGTTTCATAATCACCATTTGGAATATTCAATTCATATTTTTCATTAATAAAATCAATTTCAACTTTGCCGCTAATTATATATGAGCTTTCAGAAATTTTTCTGCAAATATCTTCTTCAAT
>DAIEML010000038.1 GCA_027349615.1 Ignavibacteriales bacterium
ATAAAAATGGTAAATAAAATAGAAGTTAAAATAGCAGCGGAGTTTAAGGTTATAAATATTCCCGTTAAATTATGACTATTAAATATCGATTTTAAAGCAAAATTATTACCTTCAAAAAGCTGATAGGTAAGCGTAAGTCGTGCAACATAGCTGCCTAACCATAAAAGTCCTGATAAGAAACATATGTATAAAAATATTTTGGATGTTAATTTTAATTCACTCATCTCATTCATTTTTCAACTCTTTTAATTAAATTAAAATAAAAAAAAATTATGAATATTGCTTCAATTGATATAGGTTCTAACACAGTTCTTCTTTTAGTTGCAGAAGTTGATATTGCTTCTAAAAAAATAAAAACTATTAAAAATGAATATCGAATTCCTAGAATTGGTCAAGGTTTAATTCCAGACCAGCCAATCAAAACGGAAAAAATTAATCTTCTTAAAAATATTTTAATTGAATTCGAAAATACTATTAACAAATACAATTGCAAATATACAATAGTTACTGCAACTAATGCTTTAAGAATTGCATCAAACTCTAATTTTATAATTGAGGACATAAAAAAGGAGTTCAAACTAGAAACTAATATAGTTTCAGGGAAAGATGAATCTAAACTTTCATATTTAGGAGCTATTTCAGAAAATTATTATAACAGAAAATCTTTAGTTATTGATATAGGTGGCGGAAGTACTGAAATTATTCTAGGTCAAAATGGTAAAATAGATTTTAACGAAAGTTATCCGCTAGGAGTTGTCAGTTGTACAGAAAAATATTTAAAGAATTTTCCTTTGCATGAAAATGAAGTTGATTTATTTGCAAAAAGTGTAAACGAGTATTTATTTTCTATTCCTAAATTTTGTGCAGAAATATCAATTTCTATTGCTGGCACACCAACAACACTGGCTTGCATGAAAAAAGGTTTAAAATCTTTTGACGAAAATTTAATTGAAGGAGAAATATTAACAATAAATGAAATTAAAAAATTTGCAGATAGTCTTGTAAATTTAAGTCCTTCAAAAATATTGAGCACTTACGGTAAAATTGTTGAAGGGCGCGAAGATATATTATTAGCCGGTACACTTATCTTAAAATTGATATTATCTTATTTTGAATTGCCTCAAACTATTGTAAGTTCAAAAGGAATTAGGTACGGAGCCATTATAGATTTTCTTCAAAAAAATTTTTAAGGATTTACATTTTGCAATATTGAATCTCCAAATTCATTTGTTGGAGAAGGATTTGGATAATCCAAAGTATAATTTAATCCTCTACTTTCTTTTCTCATTTGAGCTGATTTTATTATCATATGAGCACAAGCAGTAATGTTTCTTAACTCTAAAATTTCTTCAAAAACTTTTGTCCTTTTGTACAATTCCTCAGTTTCAGAATAAATATTGTGAATTCTACTTGCGGCTCTTTCTAATCGTAGATTTGATCTTACAATTCCAACATAATCCCACATAATTTGTTTAACTTCTCTTGAACTGTGCGTTATTAATATTTTCTCATCATAACTTAATGCACCAGAATCATCCCAGTCAGGAATTTCAGGAATATCTGAATGATAATTGATTAAATAATTTTTAATATCAAATATAGCTCTTTGAGTAAATACAACAGCCTCTAATAACGAATTACTAGCAAGTCTATTTGCACCGTGGACACCTGTCATGCTTACTTCGCCGCACGCATAAAGACCTTTTAAAGAAGTTCGAGCATACTCATCAACAATAACTCCGCCGCAAGAATAGTGAGCTGCCGGTACAACTGGAATATATTCTTTTGAAATATCAATCCCCTGCTTTAAGCAATGATTATAAATATTCGGAAAATGATCTAAGATAGCATTTTTATCTTTGTGTGTAATATCTAAAAAAACAAAATCATCTCCTCGTTTTTTTAATTCATTATCAATAGCTCGAGCTACAATATCTCTTGGCGCTAATTCTTTTCTTGTATCATATTTACTCATAAATTCATTACCGTCGATTGTTCTCAATATTCCACCAAAACCTCTAACGGCTTCTGAAATTAAAAACGCTTGTGAATTATTATTATGATTTGCTTGATAAAAAGCTGTTGGATGAAATTGAATGAACTCCATATTTCCAATTTTGGCACCAGCTCGATATGCCATTGCATATCCATCACCAGTTGCAATCTTTGGATTTGTTGTGTGAGTATAAACTTGTCCTAAACCTCCAGTTGCAAGTATCGTTGCCTTTGAAGAAATTTTAAGAATTTCATTAGATTGACAATTTAAGGCGTAAGCTCCCCAACAATTTCGATTGTTTAGTGGAAGTTTTTTCAAACGTTGAACATTGTGTTCAGTTATTAAATCAATAGCAATTGTGTCTTCAAATATTTTGATATTTTCTTTTTGATTTGCTTGATCAATTAATGCTCTTTCAACTTCTCTGCCGGTTAAATCTTTTGCATGAACAATTCTAGACATCGAATGTCCGCCTTCTTTAGCAAGATCTAATTTACCATTCTTCTTTGTAAACTGAGCCCCTAATTCCATTAAGTCATTTATTCTTTCCGGTCCTTCCTTAACTAAAATTTCAACCATTTTTTCATTGCACAATCCAGCCCCAGCTATCAATGTATCCTTAATGTGTTTTTCAAAAGTATCTGCTGGATCAATTACAGATGCTATTCCCCCTTGGGCATAATTAGTATTTGATTCATTCTTTTCTTTTTTTGTAATAAGAACCACATCAGCAAATTCAGAAATTTTAATTGCTGCATATAATCCAGCTATACCACTTCCTATTACTAGAACTTCAGTGTTTATTTCCATTTTAGACCTAAGATTTTTACAGAAACAAATATTTGAATAATGTACTTATTATTTTTCGGTGCAAAGTTATTTATACAATTCGTGTTATACAATAATTATTTTTTATAAATCTATAAAGTCAACTTATCATCTACTTAAAAATAATAAAATCATGTAGCTTCAATATAATGTTATCTAATAAATTACGAGATAAACATCATTTGAAAAGATAAATTGAATTTAAATAAAAAGAATAATAAAGTATTAATGTATAAAATGAAGAAGCAATTGCTGAAAGCTTTTTATTTTTTGTTTGAGTATATAAAGCAATTGCGGTTAGTAAGATTCCCCAAATGATTATCAACGCTTCGAAAGAAAGTAATACATACGCCAGAGTTTCCTTCAATGTAAAAGGCGAAGGATTTTTTGAGAATATACTACCACCAAATACAGTTAGCTCAACAATAAACAAAAGGAATAAAGCAAATGTATGAGGCATAAATGAATAAACAAGAATTGAAAAATTATCCCTAATCCTAGTAATTATTCCGAATATTTTATTAACTCTTGTAAGTATTATTGAAGTTAAGAATAATATAATTAGCACTTGGCCAAAAATGATTATATAATTTCTAATTAAATGTTCGAAAATTGGTTCTGGTACTTGAGTTATCAAAGAAAGAAACATTGAATCAATTAAAAATTTTATAGAAACAAAAAATATTATAAAAAATATGAAATTCTTATGTTCAGATTGAATTATAATGCTGAATGCTTTTGATGGTTGTTCAATTAGTAAGCCTAATACTTTCCATAAATCTATATTAAAAATACGTTCGCGCAGATAAGAGTTGCAGCTTCTACAAATAACTTCATAATATGGATTTTCAGTGCTGCAATTTTTACATACCAAAACATTTTTCATCAAAATTTAATCCTTAAGTTTAAATAAGTAGAATTTGTAACACTATTTTTGCTGACACTAAAATCAAATAATTGTGCGTCAACATAAGCATCAACAATATTTAGTAAATATGTTAAGCCAATGTATATTGAAAATAAATCTCTTTGATCTTGATAGATTTTTTTTTGCCCCAAATAAAAATATTGAGCGTTAGGATTGTTTGATAAATTATATAGGTTTTGATAATCATTCAATAAATTATTGCTTTGAACCCATTCATATATTAACCAACCAGTAATTCCCCAAATTACAGGAACTTTCCAATAAGATTGAGTATAGATTTGCCCTAATCCTGGAACAACTGCACTTAATGCAACAGCTGTCCAAGGTGATTTTTGCATAACGAAAACGGAATCATTGGATTGATTTATATTAGATTGGATTGTATCCTGCTGAGGAAAAGCAGAATAACAAATGATAATTATGAAAACTACAATTTTAGCTATATGATTTATCAATAATTTCAAAGAGTTCAAATAAGCGTTCTAATTCATCGTTTGAATAAAATTCTATTACTATTTCACCTGAGCCATTTTGCTTTTGTCTGCATTGAACTTTTGTTCCGAACAATTTTCTAAGTTTGTCTTCAATGTCGCTTACACTAGAAGAAACTATGCTTGGGTCAGAATTATTATTTCCATTCCTCTTTGGCAAGTCAGCAGACTTCATAAATTTCTTAACTAAACTTTCAACTTTACGTACTGAAAGATTTCCATCAAGAATTTTTTGTAAAGCGGTTAGCTGCAATGCTTCACTTGGTAAATTAATTAAAGCTCTTGCATGCCCAGAAGAAATTTCTTCTTTAATTAAATATTCTTGAATTTGCTGAGGCAATTTTAGAAGTCTAATTGAGTTTGCAATTGTCGTTCTATCTTTACCTACAGTATCAGCAATTTGTTCTTGAGTAAGATGACATTCGTCCATTAATCTTTTATAAGCAAGGCCAACTTCAATTGGATTAAGTTTTTCTCTCTGTATATTTTCAATCAAAGCCATTGCTAACATTGTTTCATCGGAATCGACTTTAATAATATATGCTGGAATTTCTTTATGCCCGATTTCTCGGCAGGCTTTTAATCTGCGTTCACCAGAAATTAATTGATAATTTGTTTGGCCAATTCTTCTAACAGTAATTGGCTGAATTAAACCATTTGCTAAAATTGATTTTTTTAATTCTTCAAGAGCTTCTGGTTCAAAATTTTTTCTTGGCTGAAAAGGATTAGGAGAAATTAAATCAATCGGAATTTTAGCTAAAATATCGAATAATTTTCCATCGTCTTTTTTAATTTCAGAAAAGTTAATTGGCATATTCGCCTCTTGTAAACTTTGCTGATTTATCAAAGCATCCAATCCCCTACCAAGAGCTGTTTTGTACTTAGTCATAATTAATTTTTATTAATTCCGTTTGAATTTCTTTCTAATATTTCTGAAGCTAAAGCAATATAATTTTGCGAGCCAGTTGATACAGCATCATAAAGAATAACCGGCTTACCATAGCTTGGCGCTTCTGATATTCTCACATTTCTATGGATAATAGTTTTAAATACTTTATCTCCAAAATATTTTCTAACTTCTTCGGCAACTTGTTGTGAGAGCCGCAATCGAACATCAAACATTGTTAAAAGCACACCTTCAATTGCAAGGTCTTTATTAAAATGTTGTTTAACTATATTAATCGTATTTAATAATTGTCCAAGGCCTTCTAATGCAAAGTACTCGCATTGAACTGGAATTAGAACTGAATTAGAAGCTGAAAGAGAATTTAAAGTTAACAAACCCAGCGAAGGAGGACAATCAATTATTACATAATCATAATTATTTTGAAGTTTTGCAATTGCTTGCCCCAACAAACTTTCACGATTTGGCATATCTACCATTTCTATTTCCGCACCAACAAGATTTATATTAGACGGGAGAATATCCAAAAACGGCATATAGCTATTGAGAATAACTTTGTTAATTTCTTCAACTCCAATTAATACTTCATAAACTGATGGAGATTGATTGTTAATACTTAACCCAGATGATGAATTCGCTTGAGGATCAATATCAATTAAGAGAGTTTTTTTTTCTGCAGCAGCTAAAGAAGAAGATAAATTTATGGCAGTTGTAGTTTTACCAACACCGCCTTTTTGATTTGCTATTGAAATAACTTTAGTCATTAATTAGTATCAGATTATTCAAATAAACGAAAATTAAATTACCGCTAAGATATAAAGTATATTTCTAAAATACTTATTCTTATCGTATTTTCATAAAATTATAAAAAAGATTTTTATCAAATTAAATTTGAATTTCTTCTCCAAACTTTAAAACAATACACTTTTTACCAATTGCTTCAACTTTTGATTTAAATTTATTTGGATCGGTAGAAATTGGGGGAAAAGTATTATAATGCATTGGAATTGCAAATTTAGGATTAACAAATTCAACAGCTTTTACAGCGTCGTCAATGCCCATTGTAAAATTATCTCCTATTGGTAAAAGTATATAATCAATTGGATTCAATTCGCCAATAAGTTTCATGTCATAAAATAAACCTGTATCTCCGGTGTGATAAATATTTTTTCCACCTGTTGAAATTATTATTCCAGCTGGTGAACCCGCATAATTCCCTTCAGGAGTTTGAGAACCATGGTGAGCAATAGTTAATTTCACCCTTCCGAATTCAAAGTTGTTTCCTCCGCCAATATGCAAAGGATGAGCATTAAATCCTTTTGATGAACAATAATTTGCAAGTTCAAACACACAAATAAATAATGGATTAGTTCTTTTAGCAATTTTAAAAGCATCACCGATATGATCACCATGAGCGTGAGAGAGAATTATAAAATCAGCTTTAACTTCGCTAGACTTAACTGGTGAAGTTGGATTATCATCCAAAAATGGATCAATTAAAATAACTTTACCATTATCGGTAATTATTTGAAATGCCGAATGAGAAAAATATTTTAATTTCATAGTTAACTCCTTTTTTTATCAATTAACTTTTGAAAATCTTTCAATTCTCCGCTATTCCAATATTTTCTTAGTTCTAAATTCAATGATTTTTTTACTTTCTCAATTTTTTCTTTTATAATTTCAATAAAAACTATATCGGCGTTAATTTTTTCTGAAGAAGAAATTTGTTCAATATTTTGGAGAAAGACATCAAAATCTCTTTTGCTGCCAGTAAGATCCTGTAAGCGAACAATTGTTTTATAATATTTTAAATATTTCTTTTTGCTAAAACAAGATATGAAAATCTCCATATTGTATCGAAGTCTTCTAATAGCAATTCTAACTTCATGTAAATTTTCAGCTGAATCATTTTTAAAATACTTATTTAATGATTTTCCAAAAATAGTAATTCTCTGTTCTAGAACTATAGCTGCAGTTTCTAGTAAACTTTTATTTTCATCCAATCCATCAATTTCCCATTTCTTTTTCTTAGTCATAAAATTTTAACTTAACAATACTTTTATAAAACCAGTAATTGCCCGCAGCGATTTCATTTTACTTTTTTCAGTTCCATAAATTGTAGGAATTTTTACAAATCCAATTTTATAATTTTTTCTAGCAGCATTAACTAGGATTTGGCTTTCAGCTTCAAAGCCATCTTTTGACGGCAGAATTGAATTTAATATATTAGTTTTATATGCTCGAAATCCGCATTGAGTATCTAAAAGCTTTTGACCGGTTTTAATACTAAGAAAGAAAGAAGTCAATTTGTTGCTTGCTATTCTTTGCAAAGGCATCTTTTGCAAATTATCTAATCTATCACCTATTATAATATCATAAGAATTTAAAGCTCCAATTAATTCTGGTATTAATTTAGGGTCATGCTGAAAATCCGCATCCAAAGTTACTGTAATTTCAAATTGCCGGTTAATACTTTCTTTAAATCCTTGATTAAGCGCAAATCCTTTACCTCGATTTTCTTGGTAAGAAATTAAATAGATATTATTATTATGATGAATTTTTGAAATAGAATCATCAGTTGAACCATCATTAACAGCAATTATAAAATCTACAAATTTTGAAGTTTCAATTAAAATATCTTCAATAAAATTACTTTCATTATAAAATGGAATAACAGCGCAAATATTATTTTTCTTTAAAAAGTTGTTCAAGTAAACCTTTCCAACCTCTCTTAGACGGTGTTTTATTTGACCTTGATAATTTTTGCTTAAGTGATTCTTTTGATAAACCTCGAATTAATTTTCCATCTTCAGAAACTGAAATGCTTCCGGTCTCTTCAGAAACAATTACACTTATTACATCGGCTTGCTCAGAAATTCCTAATCCAGCTCTATGTCTCATTCCTAAATTATCACCATTAACAGACGTAACTGATGAAAGTGGAAGCGTGCATCTTGCTGCTTCGATAATATTGTCTTTTATAAGTACAGCTCCATCATGTAACGGTGAGCGCGGGAAAAAAATAGAACCGAGTAATGCCGAACTTAACTTTGCATTTAGAGTAATTCCTGTTTCAGCATAACCTCGAATGCCTGTTGATTTAATAACTATGATTAAAGCTCCGTGCTGCCGTTGTGAAAGTTCAAACGCAGCGTCGGCTATAATTTGAGCTTCTTGCTGTGTTTCAGATTTTTCAAATATTTTAAAAAATGGATTTCGAGCAACGATTACTAATAATCTTCTAATTTCCGGTTGGAAAAGAATAACAAAAGCTATTACCCAAATGTCAGTTAATAATTTTAATAGCCAGCTAAGTTCTTTAAAATTTGCTGCTTGAGCTGCGAATGATAAAAGCAGAATTATCATCAGTCCAATAAATATTTGGGCAGCAATTGTTCCTTTTAATAAAGTGTATAATTTATATAGGATGAATGTAACAATAAGTATATCTATTAAATCCGTAAATGTTACAGTAAGAAATCCTATTTTAAAAAGTTCGAACATAAACTAGTTACATCAATTTATTTAATAATTTAGTTACTTGAATTCCATTTTTAACATTGTGTGTTCTAATAATTTTTGCACCATTTTTTATAGCTATTGATTCAATAATAGCAGAAGCAGTATCTCTTTCAGAAATTTCTATATTTAAAGATTTACCTATAAATGATTTTCTTGAAACGCCAATTAAAATTGGATATCCTAAACTTTTAAAATCATTTAATCTTTTGATCAATTCAAAATTATCTTCAATTCTCTTTCCGAATCCTATTCCCGGATCAATAAAAATATTTTTAATTCCAAATTTTTGTGCTGCTTGGCTTCGCTCAAAAAGAAAATCATAAACTTCATTAACTACATCCTCATAATAAGGATTATTTTGCATATCCTTCGGAGTACCTTTCATGTGCATTAAAATTAGAGACGCGTTATGCTTTTTAATTATTTCAGCCAAGTCAGGATCAAATGTTAATGCGCTAATATCATTAATAATTTTAGCTCCATGAGTAAGTGCTTGTTCAGCAATTATTTTTTTAGTTGTATCTACAGAAATAATTGCATCCGGAACTTTATTTAATATGTCATTTATAACAGGAATAATTCTTCTTAATTCTTCGTCAGTAGAAACCCTTTCAGCTCCTGGCCGAGTTGATTCACCGCCTATATCAATTATATCTGCTCCTTCATTTAACATTTCCAATCCATGGTTAACAGCATCATCGGATTTAAAATATTTTCCACCATCAGAAAATGAATCCGGAGTTACATTTAAAATACCCATTACATACGATCTATCAAAACTAAATTCTTTATCTCCAATTCTATAACTTTTGGAAAAATATTCGTCATTATTTTTAATGATGTTTATAATTTTATATCCAAGTTCTTCATCTGCTTCTTTTAAAATTATTCTAGCAATATCTTTGATTTTCTTTTGTGAAGTTGCTAGAAATAGATTAACAAATTCCTTCTGAGAATCATCAATTTTATAACAAATCTCATTTTCTGTTAAAATTATATTTTGAATTACTTCAGCTAACACAGAAGTAACATTTCTTATTTCCAAACCTATTACTCCAGGTTGATAATCATCTCGAATAATTTTGTATAAGCCAATATATTTTTTAAAAACTTCTGTATTCGAAATATTTATAATCTGAATTATCAATTCCTTTCCTGTCAAAGTTAAAGTTTAAAATAGGACGATAGAATTACCATAATTTGAAATATAAACAAAATTTCATTTTAATTTAATTTAGCCGAACTTTTTTATAAAATATTTTTCCTTAATTCAAAATAAAAAAAAAGGTGACTTAAAGTCACCTTCTTAAAATAATTACTAAACTTATGCTTCAACTTTTTGGTAAGCAATTTCTCCACCTAATATTGTCGTTTCAACTTCATAATCATAATTTAATATAACTATATCAGCATCTTTTCCGACAGCAAGAATTCCCTTTTTATGTTCAAAGTTAACAACCTTTGCACCATTAAGAGAAGCCATTCTAATTGCTTCAGTAATTTTTGCGTTTGCAGTTTCAACCATATTTCTAACAGCCATATTTAAAGTTAAAGTGCTGCCGGCAAGTGTTCCATCGGCAAGGTAAGCTTTTTTAGCTTTCATAAAAACTTTTTGATCAGCAAATTCATATTCCCCTTCATGCATTCCGCCAGCTCTTATAGAATCTGAAACTAAAATGATTCCGTTTGACCCTTTTATTTTTAAAAGAAATTCCATTACTGCCGGATGGACATGCAAAGTATCAGCTATCAATTCAATTTTTAATTCGTTTCTTAAAAGCGAACCTAGAATAATTCCAGGAAGTCTATGATGAAATGGACTCATAGCATTGAAAATATGAGTTACATGCGCGGCACCATTATCAATTGCAACTTCAATTTCATCATAAGTCGCCATTGAATGTCCGATTGAAAGTACAACACCTTGTTGAGCCGCTGCCCGCATTACCATCGAAGCTCCCGGTAATTCAGGGGCAATAGTCATTATCTTAATATAACCTTTTGAAGCCTCCCATAATTTATCCCAAGACTGAACTGTTGGAGTCCATAAATAATTTGCATTCATTGCACCTTTAAATTGTTTATTCAAATATGGGCCTTCCATATGAATACCGCGGATATTTGAGTTCGGATGACTTTCAATATAATCTGCTAATCTTCTTAAATCTTTTAAAAGTTGTTTTTCCGGTTTAGCAAACAGCGAAGCTAATACTGAGGTTGATCCGTGTTTTAATGAATAATTAGAAACTTTTTCAATGCTATCATTATTTTCATCTGCAAAGCCAAAGCCGCCTCCACCATGAACTAATAAATCTACAAATCCGGGGCAGATCATTCTTCCACTTACATCAATAATTTCTGAATCCTCCGGAATATGAATATCGCCAGCTTTTCCCAGCTCCGAAATTTTATTTCCTTCAATAACAAGAATGCCATTTTTTACAACTCTAAATGGAGTAATAATAGTTCCGCCAACTAACGCTAATCTTTTATTTCGGTTTTTTATCATTTTTTCCTTTTATAATATTTTTTAATTCAACTGTCGCAGCTGAAATGTTGTCCGATTTAAAAATAGATGAGCCAGCTACAAATACATCGCAACCAGAATCTAAAGCATCTTTAATAGTATTATTATCAATACCACCATCAATTTCTATCAATAAATCTGAATTATTTTTTTTTCTTAGTTCTACCATCTCTTTAATTTTTTTTATAGAATTAAGAATAAATTTTTGTCCTCCAAATCCCGGATTAACAGACATAATAAGAACCAAATCTAATTCTCCAACAATATCTTTTAAGAAATCGACAGGCGTTGATGGATTAATTGCAACTCCAACTTTTACACCTAATTCTTTTATACGATTTACAATCCTATCTAAATGTATAACAGCTTCTTGATGAACAGTTATTGAATTAGCACCAGCATTAACAAAATCTTCTAAATATTTGTCGGGATTTTCTATCATTAAATGAACATCAAGAGGAAGCTTTGTAGTTTTACGAGCAGCATTAACTAAGATTGGACCGAAAGTTAAATTTGGAACAAAGTGTCCATCCATAATATCGCAGTGAATCCAATCTGCACCTGCTAATTCAACTAAACGAATTTGTTGAGAAAGATTTGATAAGTCAGCAGATAAAATTGAAGGAGCTAGTAATGCCATCAGTTTTCCAAATTTGGATTTTGATTATTTGGTTCAGGAGCTTTAGTTATAAAAAGATCAATAGAATCTCCAGGATTTGCTTTATTACCTTTACTGGGATATTGATCAAGAACAGTATTAGGAAGTAGGGAAATTGATGTTTGATAATTAATTTTTCCTACTTTTAGAGAACTATCTGCCAGTACTTTTTCAGCTTCCGAAAGTGATTTACCAATTAAATTTGGTACAGTAATAGAGCCAGTTGAATGTCCAATTGATAATGAAACTCCCACTGAATCACCTTTTTTCAAAGGCGTTCCAATAGCATATTGTTGATCAAAAATCATATTAATTGGATTATCAGAATTGATTGAATCTATCCGGCCAATATTCAATCCCAATCTTTCAAGTGCAAATCTTGCATCAATTAATGATTTCCCTTTTAACGAGGGAACAGAAACAGTAGGTTCGCCGCCGCTTACGAATAAATAAATTCTTCTTCCTGTTTTTACAGTTTCATCGGCATTAGGGCGCTGATAAATTATTGTTCCTCTTGGGAATTTTTCATCAAAGGTTGTATCGCTTACTAGAGGATTTAAATTATTTTCTTTTAGGACATTAATTGCATCGGTTTCTTTCATTCCAACTACTTTGGGAACTTTTAACTCTGGTGAGCTAACATACCAAGGCATAACTACAACATTCATGAACCAAATAAATACAACGAATATACCGATTGCTAAAAGAAGTTTCTTAAATATTGGTTTATGTATTAGATTTTTCATTGTTTCAAATATATCAAATGCCAATTTCTTATACAACAAAAGCAAATTTACTAGAGTAATTCATTGTAAGTAAAATCAAATTAAGTAAATTATTTTATTATGAAAAAAAATAAAATTGATTTATATTTGATTAAATATATGCAACTGATAACTAATTAAATTTTTATAAATGTTCATTCACTTTTTACTTCATGCCTAAAAATAATTTCCTTCAAATTTATTAATACGAGGTCATCTAATGTTTAAAAATCATCCAAAAGGTTTGTTTGTTTTGTTTTTTACAGAAATGTGGGAACGATTTGGTTTCTACACGGTCATGGCAATTTTTGTACTTTATTTAAGCGAAAATTTTCATTGGTCTGACACCGAAACTGGAAATGTATATGGATTATTTTTAGGCGGAGTCTATTTCACTCCATTAATTGGCGGATGGTTAGCTGATAATGTTTTAGGTTACAGTAAAACAATTATAATTGGTGCATTAACTTTATCATTAGGATATGCGCTTATGGCTGTTCCAACCAAAGATCCATCCTTCTTATATTTTGCTTTAGTGATTGCGGTTATCGGTAATGGATTATTCAAAGCTAACATTTCGGTATTAGTTGGAAATCTTTATTCTCATGCAAATGGTTCCTTAAAAGATGCAGCATATAATATTTTTTGTATGGGAATAAATGTTGGGGCTTTTTTTGCACCGATTGCTGCAGTAGAAATTAAAGATTTTATGATGAACAATTTCCATACAACTTTAGCTGAAGGTTATAATGCCGGTTTTGGTTTAGCGGCAATAGGAATGATAATTTCCGTAATAATTTTTACTTCATTTAAAAAACATTATAAAAGTGCCGATTATAAATCTAAAGATAAAGGAAATGAAAACAGAGATGTTATCTTAACCAAGAAACAAGAAAAAGATAGAATCGTTGCGCTGCTTATTACATTCGCTATAGTAATTTTCTTTTGGATGGTTTACTATCAGAATGGATTTACATTAACATTGTTTGCACAAAACTATACTCAAGTTTATGTAGATAACATTACGTTTCTTTTATTTGATCCGGTATCTTTGTTTGCAGTAATTGCAATAATTTTAGGATTGGTTGGATTGTTCAATAAAAAATCTACAACAAAAATTAAAATTTCAAGCTTATCTGTTGAAGAAAGAAAATCAGGAGTTGTAACTTGTTCAGCAGGGAATCATGCACAAGGGGTAGCTCTTTCATCAAGTCAATTGGGTATATCCGCGATTATCGTAATGCCCGAAGCAACCCCCAAAATTAAA
>DAIEML010000039.1 GCA_027349615.1 Ignavibacteriales bacterium
AGAAAGAGATGCAAACAATGACGGTGCAAAAATTACTTATGTTGTTGGCAGTGATACTTTAATTAAAACATTTACAAAAGATCAAACTGGATTTAACAGCATTGATACTGATTCTCTCGAAGGTGTAATTACAAATGTTGATGAGTTTGATTGGGCGCTTCCAGGGCAAATCGATGACACTTCGCATTACAAAGGAGGCGTTTTAATTTGGCATATTGATGATAATGTTATCAATGCAAATCTCGCTTCTGATAAAATTAATGCTGATGATAATCATCGCGGTGTCAATTTAATGGAAGCAAGCGGTGTTCCGGAAATTGGCGTCCAGTTTACAACAATTTTGGGAGACATTGTTACCGGTGAAGGTTCTTATCTAGATTATTGGTATTCGTCAAATCCGGCGACACTTTATAAAAATAGTTTTGCTGATGATACACGTCCAAGTAGCAAATCAAATACTGGTGCAAATAGTTTGATATCATTTTCAAATTTCTCAAACTTCGGCAATCGAATGAGTTTTAATATTACTTATGGCGATTCGCTGGTTAAACCGCTTTATTCAAATGTAATTTTTGCAACTCCAAGCAGTAAACTAAATGTAATTCAGAATAATTCAAATTTTAGTTTTGCATATATTTCAAACTCAAATTTGAATTTGATAAATGTTAACGGAATTTCAGTTCTAAGCTCTACTAATTCATTTTCAAATTTTAAGACTGCATCAGTCCAATCAAATAACATCTCATATATTGCTGGAGCTTATGATTCAACCTTAAATGTTTTAATGACAGAAAACGGTTTCCCGAGATTTTTTAGTTCAGTAAATGTTGGCGATATTATTTCGGCACCGCCGGTAATTACAAATGAAAATTCAACTCCAGAAATTTTAGTTGGAACAAATCACGGATATATTAAAAAATATTCTTTAGGAAATTTACCTAACATAAATCCAACTTTAATTTCTGTTGATAGTTCTAATTTTCACTTACCGATAAAGCAAATTGTAAGTTCAGAAAATTATTATTCATTAGTTTCAATCGGTACATTAGTTTCTGTTAACAACTCTCAATCAAATGGTAATTATTATCTAGGTCTGTCGGATAATCAAGGGAATAATTATACAAGAGGCACTAATAGATTTTATCAACTTGCTGTGACAAATAACAGTCAAGGTAAAAAAACGAATATTCTACTTTTAGCCGGAAATACTTTTGATGTCGTTACAGATGGAAAACTTGTAAATGAATTTACTATCAATTCTTCTGATTCAATTACATCATTCGCACTCGCGGATTTAAAGCAAGATGGCGGAAATTATATTGTCTTTTCTAATGGAAACCAAATTGATGCAGTAAATTTGCAAGGCGCGGAAGCAGAAAATTTTCCATTTAAAGATATTCAAGGTATTGGCTTTGTTGGAACTCCTTTAACTGCGGATTTTGCTGGCGATAATAAATCTGAAATAATTGCGGCTGCAAAAGATGGAAGAATATTTGCAATCGACGGCGGGACGGGAAAAGTTGTTGATGGATTTCCAATTACTTCCGGTGCTCAGCTTGCATGCACACCAGTGTTGTTTAATTATCAAGGGAAAATTTCTTTAGCTGTGTTAAATCAGCAGAATGGATTTTTTGATTGGACAATTGGCGCCAATGAAGGAAAAACTTTTTGGTCAGAAGAAAATGGAAATAGTGAAAATAATTCTTTTGTGCCGGCTTCGGTTAACCAAAATCCGATTGGTACATTTTTCCCAGCTAACAAAGCATACAATTATCCAAATCCGGTTTATGGCGGTGAAACACGAATTCATTATTATGTTTCTGAAGATTCCAAAATTGATATTAAAATCTTTGATCTTGCCGGAGATTTTGTTGCTGAATTAACTGACTTTGCACAAGGCGGCTTCACAAAAGAAACTCCTTGGAATGTTAGCAACGTTCAAAGCGGAGTTTATTTTGCAAGTATAAAAGCCACTGGCGCAAGCGGTAAAACGGAAACGAATGTTATAAAAATTGCGGTGATAAAATAGTTCATTATTAAATGAATTTTTTCTCTCCAAAATAAAATTGAAATCCCAAATCATTTTTAAAATGAAAAGGGTGAAATAAAATTCCAAATAAAAATTTGAATTAATGTCAGTTTAACTTATGTCGAAATTTTTATCCTTAATTCTTTTAGCTTTTTTAATCCAAGCAACAGCTTTTTCACAGTTCACGGAATTTCATCCTGAATTAAAATGGTATACAATAAAAGGAAAACATTGCCAGGTTCATTTTCATGAAGGTGCGGAGCGAACTGCAAGAGTAGTAGCTAAAATTGCAGATGAGGTTATTGGTCCGTTATCTTCCCTTTATGATTATGATCCGGGAACAATTAATTATGTTATAAAAGATATTGATGATTATTCAAACGGGGCAACTTACTTTTTCGATAACAAAATTGAAATTTGGACAAGCGCTCTTGATTTCGATCTTCGCGGAACTCATAATTGGCTGCGAAATGTTATTACTCACGAAACTACACACATGGTTCAGATTCAATCGGCGATGAAAATGAGCCGAACATTACCGGCAATATTCCTTCAGGTTTTAAATTATGAAGATGAAAGACGTCCTGATATTCTTTATGGATTTCCAAACGTAATTGCATCTTATCCTCTTGCAACTGTTAATGTTCCATCTTGGTTTGCCGAAGGTACAGCACAATATCAGCGTAAAGAATTTAATTATGATAATTGGGATACTCACCGCGATATGGTGCTTCGCTGCTACGCTTTAAGCAACCGAATGTTAACGTGGAATCAAATGGGAGTTTTTGACAAAACGAGTTTGGGGAATGAATCCGTTTATAATGCCGGTTTTGCATTAACAAGATATATCTCACAAAAATATGGCGAAGATAAACTGGAAAAAATTTCTCACGATCTTGGTAAGCTAAATGTCTTTACGATTGATCACGCATTCAAAGATGTTCTTGGCAAGGATGGTAATGATATTTATAATGAGTGGAGTAATTTTCTTAAAGATAGTTACAGAAAAAGAAGCGAATCTGTACTTTCAAATTTAGTTGAAGGCGATACGATTGAAACAACCGGTTTTGGAAATTTTTATCCTACTTTCTCTCCGGATGGAAATAAGTTTGCATTTATTTCAAATAAAACTGCCGATTACTTTTCTCTATCCAACGCTTATGTATATGATTTAAAAACTAAAAAAGAAAAATTTATTGCCAGCGGAGTTAGTTCAACAATAAGCTGGATACCAGGTGAGAATAAAATTATTTATTCAAAGCTTAGCGATGATAATCCGAACTGGTATAATGTACACGATATTTATGTTTATGATATAAATAAAGAAAAAGAAACAAGACTAACTCACGATCTCCGCGCCAACCAACCTTCAATTTCACATGACGGTAAGAAAATAGTTTTTCTTTTTGAACGAGACGGGACAACAAATCTTGGAACTGTTGATAATGAAGGCAAAAATTTCAAGCAGCTAACTTTTTTTAATAACGGTGAACAAGTTTATCAACCAAAATTTTCAAACGATAACAGTTATATTATTTTTGATTATTCCTACAAAGAGGGAAGAGATGTTGCAAGAATTGATACCGATGGGAAAAATTTTCAGTTTATTGTAAAAAATAATAATGATAATAGAAATGCCGTATTTGATAAGAATGGAAATATAATTTTTTGTTCAGATACTACAGGAATTTTTAATATTTATTCTTACAGCTTAAAAACTGGCGCGAAAAAGCAGCTTACGAATGTAATCGGCGGTGCATTCATGCCGTCAGTTGATGAAAATGGTAATATTTTATACTCTGGTTATACGTCGTCTGGATTTAAGATTTTTAAAATCTCTACTGATCAGCAAAGTAAAGTTATTCCAGGAAAAAGTTACGTTTGGATAAATGATCCGCCATTGGACCATGATAAACCAAAAGGTGATTTGAAAAATTTTGATCTTGCTCGTCTTCAAAATTATGATGACTACAAAATTCCAAATTATACTGAAGAACCTTACACCGGTGTTTTTTCTAAAATGACTTTTTATCCGTTTCTTCGTTATGACAATTACAATACTTCAAATAATTTTTTTGAAAAATTGAAACCCGGACTTTATGTTTCGTCAAGTGATATGCTTGATCGCTATGCTCTCTTTGCGGGCGCTTCAATAAATGCAAGATTGGAAAGAGATTTATTTTTAATTTTTAATTATCGAAACAAACTTCCTCTACTTTTCGATATGGGGATAAGGCCTGAGCTTTCACTTGAACTTTATAATATTAGCCGCAAAGCAAGTTCATCACTGGGATTTGGCGCGGATACAATTGGTTCACAGGTAAATTATATTTATACAGTTCCTGTTGATGTAAGTTATAATCTTTTTGAAGTTGATCTTGCAGCAAAGCAAAGAATATTTTCACGCGGGCAAGATCTTGAGTTTAGATATATTTTTAGTCGTTACTCAGCTGATCTTAGTAGCTTTATAATTCCAAGTACAGATCAGCTTTATCCAGCAACTAGTGATTTTTATTTAATCGGAAGCAACTTCCAAGTAAAGTATACTTTAAATTATTTGCAGCCATCGGTTGATGATGAAATCAATCCGATTGGAACTTTTATCGATTTAACATACAACTACGAGATCAATCAATTCAATCCTGATGGAAATTATACAGTTCAAAATGGAATGTTACAACCGGTTTACAATGATTATAATTTTACGAGACTCGAACTAAATTCTAAAATTTCATTTCCGCTTATCGGGAATAATACTTTAACAACTCAACTTAGATTGGGAAATATTTTTGGTCCTAAAGAATCAGTTCCGGATTTCTTTGATTTTTATTTAGGCGGAATTGTTGGAATGAAATCTTATCCTTTTTATGCAATCAGCGGTAATAGAGTTGCATGGCTAAATTTAACCTATAGATTTCCGCTGATAAAAAATATTGACACAAGAATTGGGCAACTTTATATCGATAAAATTTTTATGTCGGTTTTTGGTGAAACTGGAAATGCATGGAATGAAAAATTTGATAACTTAAAAAAAGGTGCTGGTGCGGAGCTTAGAATTCACATGAATTCTTATTATGAATTTCCGACTGATTTATTTTTTAACGCCGCGTATGGTTTTGATAGATTTTCTAAGAACATTCGCGGAACAATAGTTAACTATGGCAAAGAATGGCACTTTTACGGCGGATTGTTATTTGGATTCGACATTTAATTAAGTTAATGATTTTTATGAATCAATTATAACCAAGATTTGAAAATTTAATTTGGAACAAAAATGAAACTAAAATTCTTCATGAAGATAATTATTCTTGTTGTTTTTATCATTCCATTCACACAAGTATTTGCTCAGAAGAATGAGACTCAAAATCATAAATTAAGCGGCAATTTAATCCTTGATTCAAAATTAATTTCTATGAATAATTTAGAACAACCGCCGCAATTAAACTTGCAAACTAAAGAAAAAAAATCGAGATGGCTTGGTGGTGCAATGTCTTTAATTCTTCCAGGTTCTGGTGAAATTTATGCCGGGGATTATTTAAAAGCCGCTATCTTTTTAGCAGTTGAAGCAGCTGCAATTACAACTGCTGTTATTTATACAAATAGAGGTGATTCACAAACTCAAAATTTTCAGAATTATGCGAATCAAAATTGGGATGTTGCAAAATATGCCGCTTGGACTTTAGAAAACATAAACCAAATAAGCCCTGGCTTTGATGCTAGTGGTTATAATGTTTTTAAAAATAATAACTGGAAAAATAATTTAGGAAATAATTCTGGCTGGAGTAAGTATGATGGTGATGTTAACTGGTCTGAACTGAATCGTCTCGAATTAGCTTTAGGAGATGGTTACTCCCATCAGTTGCCTACACCTGGGCAACAGCAATATTACGAACTTATTGGTAAATATCCACAATTTAGTCACGGTTGGAATACAAGCGACTTTAATGACACTGACTTTCATATATTGACAGATCAATTTTTGTGGTATGCTCATCAAAGAGGATTAGCTAATGATTACTATACAACAGGCAACACTGCAATTATTTTTATTTATGTAAATCATTTTCTCAGCACTTTGGATGCTATTTGGTCAGTCGATAAATATAACGATTCAATAGCAATGAACATTAGAATGAATGGAATAAATACTGCTAACGGTGTTCAACTAATTCCGACGATAAATTTATCTTATAATTTTTAATTTAAAAATAGGAACATTAATTAAAATTTGCGATAATGCTTGAAAAAGTATTATCGCTTTTTTATTTATATAAGGTATTTTGGTATTTTGTGTAACGAAAATCAGAAAGTTAATTTGGAATTATGAACTCACAAGTTGTTGTTATTGTTGGTAGACCAAATGTTGGAAAATCAACTCTCTTTAACCGGTTGGTTGGTAAGAGAGAAGCGATTGTTGATGATAAAAGCGGAGTTACAAGAGATCGAAATTATGGAGAAGTAGAATGGAATGGAAAAGTATTTCAATTGATAGATACAGGCGGTTATGTTACAAATTCTTCCGACCTTTTTGAAACGGCAATTAGAGAGCAAGTAGAAATTGCTTTAGCTGAAGCTGATGCTATTTTATTTTTAGTCGATGGACGAGCAGGATTGCTTCCGGTTGATTTTGAAATAGCTAAAATGCTTCGAAGTTCAAATAAAGATTTTTTTCTTGTTGTAAATAAAATTGATTCTGAAAACTTTGAAGTTAGTGCCTCAGAATTTTTTAAATTAGGAATTAAAAATGTTTATTCAATTTCTGCTCAAGTTGGAAGGAAAATTGGAGATTTATTAGATGATTTAACAGCTAACTTTCATCCGATAGATGATGAAGAAGATTCAGATTCAAGATTGAAAATAGCAATAGTTGGAAGACCAAACGTTGGAAAGTCCTCGCTTACAAACTCATTACTAGGATATGATAGAAGCATTGTCACGAATATTCCGGGAACAACACGCGACAGCATTAATTCAATTTTAAAATACTACAGCCAAGAAATAATTTTAATTGATACGGCCGGTCTTCGAAAGAAAAAAAGAGTTGAAGAAAGTATAGAATTTTTTTCAATGGTAAGAACTTTAAAAACAATTGGCGAATGTGATGTTGCTGTTATAATGATTGATGCTTCTATTCGAATTGAAAATCACGATCAAAAAATTATTGACGAAGCTGTTAGAAGGAAAAAGGGAATAATTATTGCTGTTAATAAATGGGATTTGATCGAAAAAGATAACAAAACTGCTAAGAAATTTGAAGATGCAATTCAAGATAGTTTAGGTTCAATTGATTTTGCGCCGATAATTTTTATCTCGGCTTTAACAAAGCAGCGAATTTTTAAACTTGTTGATTTATGTCTGACGGTTAATGACGAGAGAAAGAAAAAAATTTCTACAAATCAATTAAATGAAATTCTTCTTCAGGAAATAAGTGAGGCGCCGCCGCCAACAACCGGTACCGGCAAAGAAGTAAAGATTAAATATATCACTCAAGCAGGTTCGCATTATCCGGTAATTCTATTTTTTACAAATTATCCTAAGGATATTCCTGAACATTATAAAAGATTTTTGGAAAAATTGATTAGAAAAAATTTTGGCTTTCAAGGTGTTCCACTCACATTATCCTTTAAGAAAAAATGATTGAAAAAGGGAGAATAATTGTAGTCGGAGGAAATGCTGCCGGACCAGCCGCCGCCGCAAAAGCTAAAAGAGTAAGCCCGGACTCAAAAGTTTTGTTGTTTGAAACCGGAAAATTTATTTCCACAGGAACTTGCGAAATTCCTTATGTCATTTCAGGTGAAATTTCTGACTACGAAAAAATTATTTTCTTCTCTGAAGAAAAATTCAAAAAGGAAAAGGGCGTAGAAGTTTTTATAAGACATCTGGTAACTGAGATAAATCGAAAAGAAAAATACGTTGTTGCAAAAGATTTGAATGAGAAAACGCTCAAACAATACTCTTATGATAAATTAATTTTAGCAACTGGCTCTAAAGCAAAACATGTTAACTATTTGCCAGAAAATACTAGTAACGTGTTTACAATAAAATCAGTTGCTGATCTAATAAAATTAAAAGAATACATTTCTACAAATAAAGTTAAAACTGCTGCTGTTATTGGTTCTGGCTATTTGGGATTAGAAATTGTTGACGCTCTAAACAAAATAAACTTAGATATCGTTTTAATTGAAAAAGAGAATTTATTGCTGCCATCAGCCGAAACGGAAATCAGTTTTTTAGTTCAAGAGTTGATGAAGAAAAATGGGATTAGATTTTTTAGAAATGTAATTGATCCGAAAATTCAAATAAGCAATAACAGAATTAATAGTTTGGAAATTGAAGGGCGAATTATTGAAGTTGATCTTGTAATTACTGCTATTGGATTTATTCCAAATTCTGATTTAGCAGTTCAATCTAAATTAGAATTAGGACAATTTGGTGGTATTAAAGTTGACAACCGATTAAGAACTTCAGATCCAAATATTTTTGCTGCTGGCGATTGCATTGAAATTAAAAATGCTGTAACAAATAAAAATGATTATATTCCACTTGCAACATTAGCACATGAAAATGGTCATATTGCAGGTGCAAATGCCGCCGGCGAAAACCATAACGCAGAACCCGCGGTTAAAAATTTATCAGTAAAAATATTTGATAAATTTTATATTACTGTTGGAATTTCTACTTCAGTAGCTGAAAATTATAAATTTAATTTTTCTTCTGTTTCTGAAGTAGCTTCAAATCTAATTAAAGTAATGCCCGATAGCGAAAATGTATTTGGAAAAATTATTTTTGAAAAAAATAGTAAAAGAATTTTAGGCGCAGCATTTTTCGGAGGTAAGGAAGTTTCTGGTTACGGAGATTTAATTTCATTGTTGATTAAAACCAGACAGCCCGCTAATATTTTGTCATCAATAAATTATAATTATACGCCGCCATTATCACCAATGGTAAATTTACTTTCGGTGCTTGGAAGAAAAATAAAATAAAAAATCTGGAGAAAATTATGTCAAACATATTTCCAAATTTTCATCTAATTGATCACCCAATAATTAAACGAGATGTAACAGTATTGCGTGATGCTTCAACTCAACCTGAAATTTTTAGAGCAGCGGTTAAAAGAATTTCTAATATTCTTGCTGTGGAGATTAGCAAAGATTTGCACGTTTCTGAGTTTGAGGTTGAAACTCCATTAGAAAAAACGATTGGTTACAAACTAAAAGATGAAATTGTTCTTGTTCCGGTTTTAAGAGCCGGCTTGGGAATGGTGAGCGGATTTTTGGAAATTATTCCGGATGCAAAAGTTGGCCATATCGGACTTCAAAGAGATGAAGCTACTTTAAAGCCTATGGAATATTACTATAAAACGCCTAAGAATATTGATTCGGCAAAGGTTTTGTTGATTGATCCAATGCTTGCGACCGGAGGCAGTGCTTCTGAAGCAATAAATTATCTTAAAAAAAGAGGAGTTGAAAATTTAATATTTGCATGCTTAGTTGCAGCACCTGAAGGCATCAAAAAAATTTATGGCAAACATCCAGAGGTTAAAATTTATGGCGCAGCACTCGATAGAGAATTAAATGAAAAAGGTTATATACTTCCAGGACTTGGCGATGCCGGAGATAGAACTTTTGGTACACTTTAAAAAAATTTTAATTATTTTTTTTATCATTCTTCTTTGTAAAGAAAGTTTTTCACAAACTTATCCGGATCATCGCGTAGATTCTTTACTTACTTCTGGAATAAACTCAATTATTAATCAAGATTATTCACTGGCACAAAAAACTTTTCAAGATTTGGATAAAGAATATCATCAACTTCCGCTTGGTAAGATTTATCTCACAGCAGTATATATCACAAAAGCATTCGATTATTCAGAAAGTTTTGAAACCGATTCAATAAATAAATATTTACTTGAAGCAAAAGCTCAATCAGAAATGTTGATTAAAGAGGATGATAAGAATATTTGGAATGAATATTTCTTAGCGCTCTCTGAAGGATTTTATGCTTACTTCCAGGCATTAAATAAAAATTGGTTTTCAGCTCTTTCTAATGGCTTAAGTTCAGTTTCTGATTTCGAAAAGTGTTTGGAGATGAATAAAAATTTTTACGAAGCTTATACAGCAATAGGCACTTATAAATATTGGAAAAGTAGAAAAACTGAATTTATAAATTGGCTTCCTTTTGTGCCGAATGAAGAAGAAAAAGGAATTAGCTTTATTAAAAATTCAATTAAACATTTTACTTACAATAAATATTTAGCGATGAATTCGCTTATTTGGATTTACATTGAAGAAAAAAAATATTCCGATGCTGTCTCTTTAGCTAAAGAGGCTTTAAACGAATTTCCTAAAAACAGATCATTTAAATGGGCATTGGCCAGAGCTTATCAAGATATAGATATAAATGAATCGATTAAAGTTTTATCTGACTTATTGAATTCGTACAGCAAAGTAAAAAATATAAATCGCTGCAACAAAATTATAATATTGCATAATATAGCTCAGCTTTATAAAAAATCCGGAAAGTTTGATATGGCCTTAAACCTTTGTAATGAAATTCTTAATATCAAAGATTTAACGAATTATGAAAAAGAAAAATTAAATAAAAGAATTGAACGTGTTCAGAAACTTCAAGAAGAGCTAAGCCAAGATCTTTCCAAATAACCTTTAAGCTGATTTTTTGAATATATGCTGACTTTAACAATTCAGCAAAATCAATTAAATTACATTTACTTAAATATATAAAATGAAATTAATGATTTATGAGCATAACAAATCCAAAACATATTAAAATGGCTGAAGAGCTTTTGGATGCTTGTAGACAGCATTTTGCAAAGGTTAACGAAGAATTAATTAGCAAAGCTTTCGAGTTTTGTTTAGAAGCTCATAAGAATGATTTACGCGCTTCCGGTGAACCATATTTTACTCATCCTTATGAAGTCGCTTTAATTGTTGCTAAAGAGCTGCCTCTAGATGATGTTACCGTTGTTAGTGCACTGCTTCATGATGTTGTTGAAGATACTGAATTCAATCTTGAAATTCTCTCAAAAGAATTTGGAAAGGAAGTTGCAGAAATTGTTGATGGCGTAACAAAGATAAGCGGAATATTTAAGGGACAAGAAATTACTCAAGCAGAAAATTATAGAAAATTACTTCTTTCTATGGTGAAAGATGTTCGTGTAATTTTAGTAAAATTTGCTGATAGATTGCATAATATGAGAACACTGCAATTTGTAAATCCAGACAAGCAAAGAAGAATTGCGCAAGAAACATTAGAAATCTATGCCCCATTTGCAAATAGATTTGGATTAGGTCGTGTAAAATGGGAATTAGAAGATTTATCTTTTAAATATCTAAACAAAGAAGCATATGAAGAGATTGCACATAAAATAAAAAGTAAAAGGAGAGAAAGAGAATCATATATTAAAAAATTTACTGAACCAATTCTTGATAAACTGGACGAATATAATTTAAAGTACGAAATTAATGGAAGGCCGAAACATCTTTACAGCATTTATCGAAAAATGGTAACTCGTAATAAACCTTTTGAAGAAATTTATGATTTATTTGCAATCAGAATTATTTTGGATACTGAAAACAACAATGACTGTTATACTACTTTAGGCATTGTAAATCAAATGTACCTTCCGGTACCAGATAGATTTAAAGATTATGTTTCAATTCCGAAGACAAATAATTATCAATCAATTCATACAACAGTTGTGGGACCAGAGGGAAGATTAGTTGAAGTTCAAATTAGAACTAAGAAAATGCACGAAGTTGCAGAAAAAGGTGTTGCTGCACATTGGAAATATAAAGAGAATAAAACCGCTTCCGAAAAAGATATGGAAAATTGGGTCAATTGGATTAGGGATATTTTTGAAAATGCATCTAAGGACGAAGCTAAAAAAGATCTTCTTGAAAGTTTTAAACTTAATTTATATCAGGATGAAATTTATGTGTTTACACCAAAAGGCGATTTAAGAAGGCTGCCTGTTGGTTCAACTCCTGTTGACTTTGCTTTTGAAATTCACAGCAAAGTAGGTTATCATTGTATCGGAGCAAAGGTAAATGGGAAAATTGTACCTCTTGATACTAAACTTCACAGCGGTGATCAAGTTGAAATTATAACATCTAAAAATCAACATCCGAATAAAAACTGGATCAAATTTGTAGCAACACATAAATCAAAAAATGCTGTTAAAAAGTGGATCAATAAGGAAGAAGAAGATGTTATAAATTCAGGCAAGGAAATTTGGGAAAAGAAAATCAAAAAATTGAAGTTATCATTTACGTCAAGTGATATAACAAAGCTTTCTGCAAATTTAAAATATGAAAGCCCTCGCCATTTCTTTAAAAGTATTGCTCAAAATAAAATTAATCTTGATGAAGTTTTAACTGCTACAAAGGAAAAAGAAAAAAAGGAAAAGTCAGCAGTATTAGAATTTGGTAATTTTGCAGAAATTGCCAGAGACGACATAGGCGGAGTATTAGTTGATGGTAAAAAATCAGGTATACTTTATTCATACGCTAAATGCTGTAATCCAATTCCAGGAGATCCGGTAATTGGTTATATAACAGTTGGCGAAGGTATAAAAATTCATCGTAAAACTTGTAATAATTTATTGAAAATTTCTGAAAAAGAAGTTAGCAAACTTGTTCCGGTTCAATGGCCGGAATCTGCTGGCTCTTTGTTTGTGGCGGGTTTAAGTGTAATGGGTGAAGATACACCTGGAATTTTGAATGAGATTTCGCATGCAATTGTTTCATATCAGAATACAAATATTAAATCAATTAATATTAATACAAATGATTCAATGTTTGAAGGAAGTGTTACGTTATACGTTCAGAATCTTGATCATCTTTCCAGTATTATTGATCGTTTGAAGAAATTAAAAGGAGTTTATACAGTGGAAAGATTTGAAAGTGCTTAAATGGAAGAAGATGGTTCATTAAAAAGAATTTTAGCAATTGATTTTGGTTTGAAAAGAATTGGACTTGCCCTTAGTGATCCGCTTGCAATTTTTGCTTATCCTTTTAAAACAATTTTTAATGATAAAAATTTATGGCAGGAATTAACAAAAATTATTAGTGAAAATTCAGTTAAGAAAATTGTTTTAGGTCTACCAAAAAAAGAAAATGGTAATCCAGCATCAATAACTAACGATGTTATAAAATTTAAAAATCAGTTAGAAGAAAAATTTGATTTAGAAGTTTTATTACGGGATGAAAGATATTCATCTTCGATTGCTAAAGAATTAATTTTAGAATCAGTTACTAAGAAATCAAAGAGGAAAGAAAAAGGATTGTTAGATAGAAATGCTGCCGCAGTTATTCTTCAAGATTATTTAGATGGTCATAAATAATAATTCATAAAATTTCTTTACAAAGTCTTTTTTCTAATTGACATTGATAACATCATAAACTATTTTGGAATACAAAAAATTACTTAAGGGAGCATTTATATGACACTTGACGCACTTGGCATGGTTGAAACCAAAGGATTGGTAGGTGCAATTGAAGCAGCGGATGCAATGGTTAAAGCTGCAAAAGTAGAACTTCTCGGAAAAGAAACCATAGGCGGCGGTTATGTAACCGTAATGGTCAGAGGTGATGTTGGTGCTGTTAAAGCTGCAACTGATGCTGGAGCAGCCGCTGCACAAAGAGTAGGTGAGTTAGTGTCCGTTCACGTTATTCCAAGACCACACTCTGAAGTG
>DAIEML010000003.1 GCA_027349615.1 Ignavibacteriales bacterium
ACTTTTCTTAAGTATTAGCACGGTAAACAGCCACAGAATGAACATGATGAAAAAGCTTGATATTCATGATACGGCTAGTTTGGTCAAATATGCTATTCAGCGAAATCTAATTGAAGTCCGAGTTACTAGGTAACAAATTCATAAAACGCTAATCGAAACCCATTAGCTATTTTTCCTCGTGTGAATATACTAAACATTTGGTTATTATTTTTAATATAAAATAACTAAACAATTGAAACTAAAATTTTTTGTAATTCAACCATAAGAAATGAGGATTTTTTACTCAGATTTTATATAGAAGAAAAAATCAATAATTCTGCCAATTGCTAAAACTTTATACAATGTTTAATATTGTTTCAGTAATTGGAGACGGAAATGGCAAATAATTTACGAATACTTGTAGCTGATGATAATGATAGTTTTAGAACTGGTTTTATAGAATATATTAATAATCAGGATGGTTTAAGAGTTATTGGTGAAGCAAAGAATGGACTCGAGGCAATTGAATTAACAAATAATTTGAAACCTGATATTATAATGATGGATGTATCAATGCCTAAGATGGATGGAATTACTTCTGCAGGAATTATAAAACAAAAAAATCCAGGGACAAATGTTGTTGTTGTTACAATTCATGAAGAACAAATTTTTAAAGAACTTTCTGAACAGCTTCCTGCGGATGGCTACATTTGTAAATCTTCAATATCAAGTGATTTACCAAAAATATTAAAGAAGTTAAGAAACAGAACAAAGCCAAATGAATCTGAAAATATTAAAATTTTAAAAGAATAATTTTAAATCATAACTTTTTTGCTTGGGATGATTTTAAATTCAATTAACTCATAACTAAAAACTGGATAATATGATAAACCAAGATACATTTGAAGGAAAATCTGCAATTAATAATGAGCTAATTATTTCCGAAGGAAATGATTCAAAAAAATCATCAAAAAAAGTTCAAGTTGATTTCATTGGAAACAACTCGATAATTAGAGAAATTTACTCAATGATTCAACTTGTTGCTGATTCAACAACACCAGTTTTAATTACTGGTGAAAGCGGCAGCGGCAAGGATGTTGTCGCTAGATTAATTCATCTTAAAAGTCCTCGCGCTAATTTACCTTTCATAGCAATCAATTGTGCGGCTGTTCCCAAAGATGTTTTTGAGAATGAATTATTCGGTCATGAACAAGGTGCTTTTACAGGTGCAACATCAAAAAAATCCGGATATTTAGAAATGGCAAATGGAGGCACGTTATTTTTAGATGAACTTGCCGAAATGGATACTGATACTCAAGCTAAATTATTGCGAGTAATTGAAAATAAATCTTTCAGGCGATTAGGCGGAAAAGAAGAAATAAATGTTGACGTACGAATGCTTGCCGCAACAAATAAAAAAGTCAGCGCTGCAATTGAAGCCGGAGAAATGCGCAAAGATTTATATTATCGATTCAGCGTAATAGAAATTTATTTACCGCCATTACGCGAAAGAAAAGATGATATTCCTCTTTTAATTGATCACTTCTTAATTTCTTTTTGTCAAAAGCATATGAAGCCTTTGAAAAGATTTTCAGATAATTGTAAAAATTTATTAATTAAATATGATTGGCCAGGAAATATCCGAGAATTAAGAAACATAATTGAACGCTCAGTTATAATTTGTTCGGAGGAAGTTATAACCCAAAATTATTTGCCGGAACATGTGCTTGAGTCAAAATCAATTGACAATAATTTTATAACCATTGCAGTTGGTACTTCGTTAAGACTGGCAGAAAGAAATCTAATTCTAAAAACACTTTCTTCTGTTGATAATAATAAATCAAAAGCTGCAAGCATACTCGGATTGAGCAGGAAAGCACTATATAATAAGCTTGAAAGATATGGTGAGGTTTGAATTTTTGTTAGTGTAATTTTTCAAAACAAATAAAATGGCGCAACACCATGCCTTTCGGTAAGGTGCAGCGCCTTATTAAATTTCATTTAAGCAAATTCATTTTCTTTTGCAATACTATATTTCCAGCTCGTAATTGATAAATATAAATTCCGCTCGCCAAATTATCAGCATGAAAAGTAACGCTATGTTCACCAGCCGATAAATTATCATCTACTAAAGTAGTAACCTTTTCTCCAAGAATATTATAAATATTTAATGTTACATAAGAAGTAGACGGAAGCGAAAAATTAATATTTGTAGAAGGATTAAACGGATTTGGATAATTCTGACTTAAAGAAAAATTTGTTGGTTTGATATTATTTTCTTTAACATTTGCAACTGCTTTTGCTGAAGAAGAGTTTATAAAATTAATATTATCTATATAAAATGTTTTTTGAACTCCGCTTGTTTCCATAATATCTAATCTTTCAATTAAATTATTATTTGGATTTAGCTGACTAAGCGGAATTGTAATGACTGTCCATGAATTTGCGGCAACAGTTCCATAATCAATTGTAGGGAATGTACCACCGCCATCATTTTCTAAAAGTATACTTAATGCAATTGTAGATGTTGAGAATACTGCAAACTGGACAGCATTATACGTTTGATTATCAACTGAAGAATTAGAGCCCCAATTTCCATCATGCAAACTGAAACCTCCCCAAGCATTTTGAATAACTTTTATTGAATTACTTGAACCTTGGTTAACTTGATCTGTACTTGTAAAATTTACTGTTGATCCCCAAGATGTATTGATCCAAGGAGAGACAAGAGCATTATTGTAAACAGGCAAGCTTGCTACGGCGGTTGGCGTTGAACTTCCCGTAGTAAAATTCAAAACTTGGGATGAAGTTTCGGTACCTGAAGAATTAACAGAACTGACTTTCCAATAATAACTTGTACTGGTATTCAATCCTGTAACATTTAATGCAGTATCTGCGATACCAGTTTTATCCAAAAATAAAGTACCAAATGTTTGATCGGTTGAAACTTTTACATGATAAGAAACTGCACTAGTAACTGAATTCCATTCAAGAGCTGTAGAAGTAGAAACGTCAGTTTGTGCATTTGCTGGCAATAACAAATTCGGTGCATCTGAAGATGAGGCAATACTTCCACTTCCCTTCAAAACAATATTATCAATATCGTATGTTAACCTTTTCCCGCTTATATCTTGAATTACAAGATCTCTGATTAACAAATTGTTTGGATTTATAGTGTACATAGGAATTGTTATTACTGTCCACTGATTAGCAGGAATTGATCCATAATTTATTGCCGGGAAATATCCTTTAGAATTATTTTCAAAATAGATTGATAAATTCAAACTGGTAGATTCGCCATAAACAGCAAACTGAAGACTTTGATAATTTGCAGGATTGATAAGAACTGGAGAACTCCAGCTTCCGGATAATAAACGCAATGCACCCCAAGCACCTTGTACTACTTTCACAGCATTTGACCCCGCATAAACCGGCTGTGTGCTTGAGTAGTTTTCAGTTTCACCCCAGGATGCATCAATCCATCCATTTAAATTATCTTGATAAATTGTAAGATCGCTGGTATTATTTACAACTGCATTATTAGAAATAGACACAGTAACAGAACTTGAGGTCGTAGTATTCCCTGCTGCATCTTTTGCAATTGCAGTTATTATGTGGCTACCGTTTGAAGCAAGAGAAGTATTCCATAAAACAGAATATGGAGCCGCACTTAAAGTATTTCCAATTTGCAATCCGTCGACTTCAAAAATTACGCTGGCAATGCCGACATTATCACTGGCGCTTGCCGTTATACTAACACTGTTAGATAAAGTGGATCCAGTTACCGGAGACGTAATAGAAACAACCGGTGGTGTAGTATCTAGGATATTAGAAACAGTTACACTTATTGTTGAAGTGGCAGAGTTACCGGCAGCATCTTTTGCAGTTGCAGAAATTGTGTGAGAACCATTTGATAAAAGTAAAGTGTTTAACAAAAGTGTAAATGGTGCAGTTGTAAGAACGCTGCCTGTTTGTGAACCATCAATATTAAAAACTACACTTGCAACTCCAACATTATCTGAAGCATTAGCACTTAAACTAAATGAACCTGAAATCGTTGAACCGTTTGAAGGCGATGTAATTGTAATTACAGGTGCAGTAGTATCAATATTAGAGACAACCGTTCCTCCGTTAACTGCAGCTTTAATTGCTTCTAATAATGGCTGCTGTTGACCTGCCGGCATATTGCTTCTATAACCAGCACCAAGTTCCCAAATAATCATTCCACCAAGACCATTTGACTTAACATAATTTACTTTGCTTTGGGCTGTTGTCGCATTATCATAAGAAATAAATTTATCATTTGCCGAATTTGTATTATCAACAATACTTATATATGCAGCTTGTGCACCAGAATCCCATTTATCATTTGAAGGCTGATAATATTGATCCATAATTTGATAATAAGGGACGTTGCTTTGAACAGTAGGTGCTGAACTCCAAGATTGATCCGGAGCTGATACACCGCCAGTTGGTGTTCCGCTGCCGCCGCTCCAAATGTATCCATAAAAATCCATTCCAATTCCTAATTTATTAGCAGGAACACCCGCCGAAGTAAATGACGAAACCATTCCATTGATTGATGGGACTGCACCGCCTGTACTTGGAAATTTAATTCCTCCATCATAAATAGGTGAATTATGCCAAGTAACCCATCCTTGCCATGCACCAGAAAGATCATAAGTCATAAGATTAATTTGATCAAATTGGCTGTAGAGAGATGCAAAGATTGATGGCTGCCAAGCTGTGGCGGCGGTAAGCAAAGGTCTAGGACTAATTTTGTTTAAGGCAGTTCTTAATGTTGTAATAAAAGTTGAATATTGTGAAGCATCAGATGATGACAAAGTTTCCCAATCTATATCTATTCCATCGTACCCTCTAGATTGAATAAAACTTACCAGATTATTTACAAATGTTGAAAGATATGCGGGACTTGTTGCACTCATAAAATTAGTTTCACTATTCCATCCGCCAACACAGATAATAACTTTTACTCCGGCTGCATGTGCTGCTGCAATTAAAGTTGAAGAATTAGTCGGTGTTATGCTGTTTGAAGTTGAATCGATTGTGCCATCTGCATTTGGTACTAATGAGAAATGAATTATTTGAGACATCGCACTAAAGTCAATATTTTGCGTAGTTAAATATCCGTCATTATTTTGTCCTTGCATCCAACCGGCATAATATCCGGTTACCCACATTTTAGATTGGGCAGAAATTGAACAGATAGCAAAAATTAAAATTGCTGCAATAAGAAAAATGATTCTAATCATTTTAATTTTTTTAAGGTCAAATTTGGTAGTCATTATTTACTCCTATAATTATCATCACTAAAAACACTATGAGCCTGATTGGTTATTAATATTTGCTCTTTCAGCTTTAATAGAATTGAATTGTTTTTTATAAAGAAGATCACATAATACATCAACCATTCGGTTAAGATGTATTGCCTGATCAAAAATGTAATTTGCCCCATATTCCCCCCACACTTTATTATTTTCAACGGAAGAATCTGTTGAAAGAACTATAACCGTTATTTCCTCTTTAAACAATTTTACTTCTCTTAATGCATTTAAGGCAGATTGGCTTATTCTTTTAAGAGAAATTATTAATATTTCTGGGTTATGAACCTTTATAAACTCAAAAGCTTCTTGAACATCTTTTACACTTGCGATAATTTCTAAACCAGAAATTCCGCTAAGAATATTTATGAGTCGATTATCCAGCATTGTTGAATCAGTTGCAATAATTGTTTTCATTATTTGTCTAGTTGAATTACACAATAGATATTTTATTTGTGTCAAAAATATGTTTTAGTCAGTGTCCTTTGGTATAGAATGAGTTACTATAATTGTGTAAATCTTTTACGAAATAAATTGAAATCTAAACGGTATATTTTTTTGTAAAAGAAAGGTTAATTTAATGAATGGTAAAAGTGGGAAAATCAGATGTAATATTTTTGCTTACACAAATGAGTAGTCCCCAAAAATTTATTTGATAATTATTTTTGCTAATAATTTTGCAGTATTACTTTGTTCTATACATCTAATTATAAAAGGGGTATAGGCTTAAGAACTTTGTAAATAAAATTCATAATAAGGTATTTGAGTGCGATAAAATTTAATTTAACGCTATAAATATTTATCAATATATCATTTTAAAAGCATCATCTTTTTTGTTAAAATATATGATTTACCAGAAGAAGTTAAAGTTCTTAATTGATAAAAATAAATCCCGCTTGAAAGACTGCTTCCGAATTCTGCATTAAAATCAATACTGTACTTCCCTTTGCTTTCGTATCTGTTGACAATTGTTTCAACTTCTTTTCCAAGTTCATCATAAATCTTTAAAGTTATAAATCCATCACTTGGAATTTCATATTGAATGACCGTTGAAGGATTAAACGGATTTGGATAATTTTGATCTAGAATTATTTTATTCGGATACTCACTTGAAGATTGATCGGCTGTAATTAAAGCTGATTTAAAAATTAAATTACCAATATCATATATAACTCTATTTCCACTTATATCTTCAATTATTATTTTATCAAATTGCAAATTATTAGGGTCAAGTACATTTAATGGAATTGAAATATTGGTCCAATTATTTGCAGAAACATTTCCATAATTAATTTTGGGGAAATATCCGTTTGAACTAGTCATTAAGTAAACAGCAATATCAAGATTTGATCCTTCACCGTAAATTGCAAACTGAAGTGAATTATAATTTGCAGAGTTAACCTCAATAGGCTTTGCTGATATTCCGGAAATTAATCCAAGCGCACCATTTGGATTCTGAATTATATTTAAAGAATTTTGGTTAACATATTTTATGTTTGAGTATGTAAAATTAGTAACTGCATTCCATGAAGAATTGTTCCAACTTGGATTTAAATTACCATTATAAATTAATAAATCTGAACTATCATGAGATATATTGATTGGTGTACCATTAACTGCGGCCTTTACAGATTGAAGCAATAAATCCTGTTGACCTGTTGGCATATAACTTTGAAATCCTCCGCCTAATTCCCAAATTATCACACCGCCTAAGCCATTAGTTTTAACATAATCAACTTTATTTGTACAGGTTGCTTGATCATCGTAGGAAATAAATTTATCATTGGTAGAACCTGGATTATCTATACTTAAAAATGATGCATCAGCAGTTGTATCCCACCGATAATAATTTGAATTATAATACTGTTTCATAATTGTAGAATAAGGAACATTGGCTTGCACTTTAGGTGTAACTGTCCATGTTTGATTTGGTTTAGTCACTCCACCAGTAGAAGTTCCGCTTCCACCGCTCCAAACATATCCGTAAAAGTCAATGCCTATTCCTAATTTATCCGCAGGAACACCAGCCGCAATAAACAAATTGACCATATTATTAATTGAAGGAACTAATACTCCAGTACTTGGAAAAGTAATCCCACTATTATAAATCGGTGAGTTGAACCAGGTGACCCATCCCGGCCAGGCACCTGAAAAATCGTAAGACATTAAATTTATTTCATCAAACATTCCGCTTAATGTTGCAAATAAAGCTGGCTGCCATGCAGTTGCAGCAGTAAGAATCGGACGCGGGGAAATATTATTTAATGCTGTTCGAAGTGCGGTAATAAATGTTGTGTATTGAAGTATATCTGACAAACTTAGAGTTTCCCAATCAATGTCAACACCGTCATAACCGCGTGACTTTAAAAAGTCAACAATATTTGAAACAAAATTTGAAAGATTAAAAGGGCTTGTAGCTCCAAGAAAATTATTTTCGCTGCCCCAGCCTCCAATGCAAATAATTACTTTTACACCTTTAGCATGAGCGGAAGAAATTAATCTTGAAGAATTTTCTTGAGTAATACTATTTGAGGAAGCATCGATTGAACCATCTGAGTTTGGTAGTAATGAGAATTGAATAATTTGAGTAACGGCCGAGTAATCAATTTCGCTGCTTGTTAAATAGCCATCATCATTTTGCCCCTGCATCCAGCCTGCATAATATGCGGAAACCCATATTTTATTTTGAGCTTTTAAAGAACCATTTAAAAAAAATAAAAAAACTATAACTAATACAGCGGTTGTTATATTTTTTAGTTTCATTCCAGTTCCTATTAAATTTTCTAATTATTATTTATGAATATTTTTACTCCTCGTTTTTATTTTTTATTGAAGATTTATTCTTCATCATGCTTTCAAATTTTCTTTTATAAAGAAGGCTGCATAATGCATCAACCATTTTACTAAATTGCATAGCCTGATCAAAAACATAATCAGCGCCGGCCTCCTTCCATTGAACACGATATTGTAAAAATGGAAAACTACTGAGAACGACCGCTACTATTTGCGGGCTGTTATTTTTAATAGATTTTAATTTATCAAAGACATCTTTTGTTATTCGATTAAATGAAATTATTAAAGCATCTGGATTGTAATTTTTAATCAAAGCAAAGGTCTCGTCCATATCCTTTCCAATGGCTATTATTTCAATGCTTGAAATTTCACAAAGGATTTTCTGCAGTCTTTCATTTAATAATTCTGAATCAGTAGTTAATATAATGTTCACAATTTCCGCGCTTGATTTATGTTAATTTTTTCTATCCAAATTTAGAAATCTACAATTGATAAGAGAATAGAAAAAACTATTAAATCATTGTAGCTTAAATTGCATGGTAAATTGTAATTGAATTGGCAAAAATTTTATATCTGAAATGGAAATTTCTTGTAGAATTTTCAGTTACAAATTTTTAGTAGTTATTTTAAGAAGTGATTTTCAATGAGAAAAGTTGAAATAATAATTTAATTAATTAGAATAACTAATTTATCATTTCAAAATTTATTTTAATCTATCAGTTTATTTTCGATGGCGTACATTGTTAATTCAGCATTGGTTTTCATATTCATTTTTTCTAAAACACGAGATCTGTATGTATTAACTGTCCTTATGCTTATTGAGAGTTTTTCTGCAATTTCACTAACTTTTTTTCCAGAAGCTATAAGCTGCATTATTTGATATTCCCGGTCTGAAAGCAATTCATGAGGCATTTTAGAAATATCTCTATCAATTTCGGTTGCAAGCATTTCGGCAATTGAAGGTGTAATATATTTTCTGCCGGTAACAACTTGTCTTACAGCTTTAATAATTTCTTCCGGCTTGGCATCTTTAGTAAGATAACCAAAAGCGCCAGCTTTAAATGCGCGAACAGCAAAGCGGTCTTCCGGGTGCATTGTTAGAACGAGAATAGGAAGTTTCGGAAAAAGTTGTTTTATATCGCTTATTAAATCCAACCCGCTTCTCCCCGGCATTGAAAGGTCTGTAATTAAAACATCCGGCTCAAGCTTTTTTAATCCTTCAAGAACTTCGTGAGGATATGCAGCGTCTCCAATAACTTTTATGTCAATCTCTTCCTCAAAAATTTCTTTAATACCTTTACGAATAAGTGGATGATCATCCGCAATAAATATTTTAATCATAAATTATTAATTTATTCTTCTTTGTATGGTATTTTTAGAATTAATTTAGTTCCTTTATCTTTTTCAGATAAGATATCCACATTGCCGCCTAATGCAAGCACTCGTTCGCGAATTCCCAATATTCCAGTGGAAGTTGGATCTTTAAATGTACCGGCTTCCATTCCTTTACCATTATCTGAAATTTCTAGAATAATATTTTTTTCAATTAACTGTAAACTAATTATTACGTTATTTGCTTTTGCATGCCTTGCCACATTGGTTAAAGCTTCTTGTAATATACGAAATATTGCAGTTGATGTGTTTTGATCAAAAACAACATCTCTTTGCATTCTAATTATCTTGCAGCGAATACCGGTTCGGTTTTCAAACTCTTGAGCCTGCCATTGAATTGCTGTTGATAATCCAAGTTCATCCAACACTGCCGGACGAAGTTCTGTAATAATTCTTCTAGTTGATCTAATTGTTATTTCCAAAAGTTCTGATATTGAAGAAATTTTTTCGAGTAAAGAAATTCTGCTAAGTGGTTCATTTACAGTTTTGGAAATCATTCGACTTAGAATTGTCAAGTCCATCCTTAAAGCAGTTAACATTTGACTGAATTCGTCATGAAGTTCTCTAGCAATTCTTGTTCGCTCTTCTTCACGTGCATTTTGAAGATGTTCGGCAAGCGCACGTAATTGAAGTTCATGTTCGCGCAATTGGTCTTCGGCAATTTTACTTTTTGATAAGTCTCTAATAATAATAGAAAAATATTGAAGTGATTCTTCATCTTTTATTATTGCAGTAATTGTAATTGCTGCCCAAAATTTTTGTTCGCCTTTTTTGATCAACCATAATTCTTTTTCTACACGGCTATCCTCAGATGCTTTTTTAAATATTGATATTGATGTATCTACATTTTCAAAACTTTTCGGAAAAAAGACATCAAAATCTTTTAGCATTATTTCATCTTCATTGTAGCCTAATATTCTTTGGGCACCTTTATTCCAACTAATAATTTTGCCATCAGAGTTCAACATAATAATTGCGTAATCTTTAACATCTTCAATTATAGATCTAAATCGTTTTTCACTTTCACGCAAAGCTTCCTGAGTTAACCTCTGCATTAATTCATTTCTTATTTGCTCGGTTACATCACGAACAATCATAACTATTTGAACATCGTTATTCTTTATAAGCTTTTTGCCAATAAATTCAAGGTTAATTATCTGTTGATCTTTTCTAACAAGTGAAGTAACAAATGAAACAGTTTTACTCTCATCTTTTTGCAATTTCTTTATTTGTGATAAAAAATTTGATATGCTTTCTTGAGAAAGTATTTTTAATACAGATTGCATATTTAGAACTTCTTCAACATCATAACCGCATAACGAACAAAATGTTTGGTTTACATATAAAATTTGGTGAGAATCTCCGTTAAATATTAAAAAACCAGTATCTAACTGGCTTTGAGTTTGTAATAGATTTTCATATAGTTCTTTATAATGAAGTAATTTCATTTCGGCATTCAATTTTGCATGTTCTATTTTTTTTTTATTAATGGAATTTGAAACAGCATTTGATAAACGAACTAAATTTGATTTCAGAATATAATCATCAGCCCCCTCTTTAAGGCTTTGTACAGCAACTTCTTCAGATTGTGAACCAGTAACAAGAATTATGGGAATATCTTTATTATGATCCTTTAAATATTTTATTGCTTCCATTCCGCTAAAAGATGGAAGCGAATAATCAGCTAAAATTATATCCGGATTAAATTGATTGATTTGTTTTATAAATTCATCAAAAGTTTCAATTCGAATTGAATTAAATTTAATTTCACCCTTTCTTAATTCGTGTTCGATTAATTCAGCATCAGCAGCAAGGTCTTCGATAATTAAAATATTTATCTTTTCAGATTTTGGCTCTTCAAAGTTTTCCCAAGGTAAATTAAAAAATTCTTTCCCGATTAGTACTGACATATCTTTATCTTTTTTTATTCATCAATATCAAATTCATTAAATCTCTAATCAATTTATTATAACCATTTTACAATACTTACATTTATTCCCTGTCCTTTAACTGGAGTCACATTAAATTCATCAATAATATGATTCTTTACCAGAGTTTTAAAATCAGTAGTTTTTTTGTAAACAATTCCTTTAACTGTTGATGCTGTACTGTCAATGATTTCGCTATCATTGTTGGCTGCTTGAACTTCAATTCCTGGTTTAATACCATTATAAACAGATTTAATATTTATTCTGCTTGGTTTAGATTGATTCAACATACTTCGAGCCAATTGTGAAATAATTGTAGAAAACACAAAAGGCCAGCTACCATTAAATCCTATTTGTTCTGCAAATCTTCGCGCTTTTTGCCGAGCGCTGATAATATCGCTGTCTGAAGAAATTAGCAATGAAATTTCACCTCTTATCATTTTCAATATCCAAATCTTACCAAAAAATCATTTAAAAAACTTAGTCTAACTTATTATGTCTTATTAATAAATAATATCATTGTATTTATTTTAAAAGAATCATTTTTTTCGTAAAAACTATACTCTTCCAATTATAATTACCAACGGGAATAGCTTTTAGAGTATAGAAATAAACACCGCTTGAAAGTTTATCTGAATTAAAAGTACTTGTATAAGTTCCTTTATCAAAAGTTCCTGAAGCTAAAATTTCAACTTGCTGTCCCATAATATCTGACAGAAATAAAAGGACTATACTTTTCTGAGGAATTCGGAATTTTATAATAGTAGCATTGTTAAAAGGATTGGGATAATTTTGATCTAATTCAAATTGAGAAGGGGTAATTTCATTTTTGATTTCAACAGAATCTTCTGTTGTAAATTCTGCTGTACTTGACCATAAACTTTGACCAGCTCCATTAATTGATTTTATTCTCCAAAAAAATGATGTACTATCGGGTAGGTTATAAAGTTTCAAAAATGTTTGTGCAATGTAATTTGAATCGATTATTTCATTTGTAAAGATGCTATTTGTTGAAACTTGAGCTTTGTAATAAGCTGCATAATTTGCGTTTGACCATTTTAAAGTCGGACTAACAGAAACATTAATCGATCCGCTTGCCGGATAAATTGGCGTTGGAATATCAGGCAAAGAAATAATAGTAGAAAAAGATCTTGTTGAAGAAAAGTTACTCATTGCATATGAACTATTATTAGGTATTGCTTTGATATGCCAATAATATTCTTGATTGTTATTTAGAGATTTTATAATAAAGGTAGTGTCATTAGTAATCATTGTATCCAAATCTAAATTGCAAAAATCACTTGAACTTGCAACTTGCAATTGATATGATCCTGCATTTTGAGAAGCCGACCAAGTTAGTTTAACGTTAGTATCTAATTGACTGGCTTTATTTAATGGAATAATTAAAGTTGGTGATTGAATTGGAGATCCGGCAGTTGTAAAAGAATATGGGTCAGAAAAATTGCTAGCTCCGGCAGTATTTGAAGCATTAACTCTCCAATATAATCTTTCTAATGCCGGTAATGTTTCTAGCGTTGCTGATGTAGAATTTTCAAAAGTTGAATCGAATAAAATTGAAGTAAAATTTGAATTAAGTGAAATTTGTAATCTATATTTTTCAGCAAATAAAGTTGGGAACCAACTTAAAGTAACAGGAATATTTTCTCCCGAAGTATTAGTTGAAGGTGAAGATAGTAAAGGAACAACTGGAGCTGAAATTATTCCCGAAGCTGCTTTTGTTACAGCATCAAATAGCGGCTGCTGGCCATTGTCAGTAACGTCTCCCCCAAGCTCCCAAATAAATACACCTGCTAACCCATTTTTTTGGGCATACTCTACTTTTGCTTCACAAGTTCGCTCATCATCATAAGAAATAAATTCATCTTCATCATCGCATTGAGAATTAATTTGCAAATAAGATGCCTCAGCTCCGGAATCCCATCTATAATATTCAGGACGAAAATATTTATTCATAATTTCATAATAAGGAACATTTGGGGAAACGATTGGCGGGTTAATCCAAGTTTGCATCGGCTCTGTTACCCCTCCAGTACTTGTTCCATTTCCGCCTTGCCAAATATATCCATAATAATCAATTCCAATTGCAATTTTTGATTTGGATACACCGGCAGAAACAAATTCATTCACCATATTATCAATTGATGGAACAGGCATGCCGGTGCTTTGAAAAACATTGCCGCCACTATAAACCGGTGAATTATGCCACGAAACCCAGCCGGGCCATGCGCCTGATAAATCATAAGTCATAAGATTAATTTGATTTACATAATTTTGTACTGCTGCTATAATATTTGGCTCCCATTGTGCTGCAACAGTTATTATAAAACCAGGTTTGATTAAATCAAGAGCTGTTCTTAATTGTTTAATAAAATTAACATACTGAGCACTGTCAGATTCTTCGAGAACTTCCCAGTCAATATCAATTCCGTCATATCCTCTATTCAGCATAAAATTTACCAAGTTTGGTACAAAAAAAATTATATTTAAAAAACTTGTTGCACTTCTAAAATAATTATCTGAGCCCCATCCACCTATACAAATAATTACTTTTTTTCCTGCTGCATGCGCGGCTGAAATTAGCGAACTTGAATTTGTGGATAATATACTATTTGATAAATAATCAATTGAGCCGTCACTATTTGGTTCTATTGCAAAATGAATAATATAATCCAACGAATTATATTCTACATTTTCTGATGGCAAACGGCCATTGTTATACCATCCTTGCATCCATCCCGCATAATATCCACTCACTCGAATTTTTGATTGTGCTTGCATTTCATAATTAATACCTGACAATAATAATGTTAGTAGAATAACTTCTAATATCGGACAATATTTCATACTATTTTCTGCTTAACAGAATTATATAATTACCTAATTAAATCTTAGCTAAATAATTTCCCATATTTCATTTTTTGTTATTAAAATTATAGAGGCATAAAAATTTTAAATTATCATTTTTGTAGAACCACTAATTAAAAGAAAATCTATTTTGGTCTTCCGGGAGGAGGAGGGAACGATGCTTCTGCTGAATTATTTTTTGAAATTATTTTGTTATTTACAACAATATAAGTTGCGGCAGCCGCAATTGCCGCAACACCAACTCCTATCCATGTAAGGAAATTTGAACTTTGATTAATTTCTTCTGCATCAACAATAAAATAATAATCCTTACCCGGAAGACCGTCTGGAAATTCTTCATTCATTGCCCAAATAATTTGTCTATTTTTACCGGCAAACTTTCCCGTTCCAACATCGCCGCTAAGCATTTGAGGAGCATATTGATAACTACTGTCATTTCCTTTTTTCAAATAAATTTTAACTCTATAAACTTTATTAATATTTCCTATTAAATCATAATTAATAATTACATTTCCATTGGCAAGAGAGAAATGGACATTTTTTACATTATCTCCGTTTATACCCAAATCAGAAAGATTTATAGTTGCAAAAGTTTTTGCTGTAGGTATTAAAGAGTTAAAGAAAATTATCCAAGCAAAAATCTTTAAAACATTTTTCATTTTTAGTCCTAAAATCATTTTAATAGAATCATTTTTTTAATTTGCGAAAAACTTGATCCGGCAATTATTCTATAAAAATATATTCCGCTGGATGCTATATTTCCTAAATCATCAGTTCCATTCCATTGATACAAATGTTCACCTTCACTTACTGGACCGCTAACAATTGTTTTAATTACTTTGCCGATTACATTATAAATAACAATTTGTATTTCTGTACTTGTGGGAACGTAAACTGGAATTTCAGTTGAATTGTTAAAAGGGTTTGGAAAATTGTTGCCAAGGGCAAAACTACTTTTATGTACTGAGTTATCTTTTATTTTTTGATTGACTTCATTTGAAGTGCCTATTAAAATTGAAAATGAAGTTGTGGATTTTGTTGGAACAAATTTAAAAGTATTTTCATTTTCTAAATTACTCCAAGTATTTGATTGAGCGTTATGGATATAAACTTCGTATTGTTCAGGAACATTATCTAATCCTTCAAATACTAATGTATCGTTGCGCCACGGTTTTGAATCAACTTTTATATTCCATTCTGCAAATGTATCAAATGAAGGTTTGATATCGCTTGCAAAAACTGGATAATCACTATTCCATTCCGGATGATAAAAATAGACAGTAGGCACGGAACCAATATTCCGCGGTTTATGAACATCAAAATGATTATATCCGTTGTTAACATTGGAAGAAACTCCAAGCCATGCTAAACTATCGCAATAACTTCCTGAATTCAGTTTAATTCTTATTTCCCAATCAACAGAAACTTCTGATGCCGAATTAGTTTTATCTATTTTCTGCAGGCCTGGTGAACTTACTTGAGCAGGAATTTCCAAAGTAGTAAGATTAGTAGCATTAAAGAAATAATATCCAATATACGGAGAAAGTGTTGAAGAGTTTTGAAAATTTCCATTGAAAGAATAAATAGGTTCTGTTACACTATTTGCTGATTGAATTTTACTCCATGAAACCGGATATGTAAAAGGATCAGTTATAATATTCCAACCGCTGTGTAAAGGCAAATCAACTTGACCGTTTGAATTAAGCGGTGCATCTTCTGTTGTTGTATCGATTATAAGAAAACCTTTTTTCAAAATCCAAAAAGCTGTGCCAGTTGAAAATATAAAACTACCTCCAGAATTATACTCTACTAAATAATTACTAGGAGCTCCATTATCCCAATAAGCAACCCAATCATTAAATGGTGAACCAGTTAAAAATGTACTCAAAGGAAAATTTCCTGCGCCGGGTATTCCAACAAGTTTATAATCAGAAGATTTGAACTGAGATAAATTAGTATATGATGGAAATGTCAGTGTCGTATCTATGTTTGAAAAAGTTGGATTGGAAATTCTTGTTGTAAATTCCCAGGCTGAAGAAAATGGATTCCAAACTGAATCAACTTTTGCTTTTACATGCCAAAAATAAGTAGTGCTGCTGGTTAGATTTTTTAAAACAACTGAAGTAGTTTTTATTGTAGAATCATCAATAACTAATTTCGAAAAGTCAGGAGTTGTAGAAAGTTGAATATCGTAAAATTGTACATTAGGAACTGAATCCCAAATGCAAACTTCAGTTAAAGATTGATTTTTAGATCCATCATTTGGCGAAACTAGCACAGGGATATTTGATGTAACTTGCTGAGTTTGAAAATGCCATTCTGCTGACCAATTACTAATTCCGAAAGTATTCTTTGCCGAAACATGCCAATAATATTTTGTGTTCTGATTAAGTTGACCTACTTGATAATAAGTTGATGTTATTAAAGAATCGTCAAATGTTACATTAGTAAAAGTAGAATCTGTGGATAACTGAAGATGATAAGATGAAGCATTAGAAGAAGCATTCCAATTTAATATCGGATATAATGGTTCGTCAACAGCAGAATTAACCGGTGAAGAAAGAACAGGTGTTTGTGGCACAGCAATATTTGTATCGTTTGATGTTGTTGAAAATTTCCAAACTGCTGAGAATAAACTTGATGATGAATTGTTTGATGCGCTTACACGCCAATAATAAACTTGATTATAAGCCAAACTATCTACTTGCTGATAATTTGGAACTATTCCATTTTTATTAAAAACTATTGAACTAAAGTTAGAATCTATTCCAACTTGCAAATTATATGTCGAAGCACCACTAACGCTTGTCCATTGTAATTTTAAAGAGACTGGTTCATTCACCGAACCATTTGCCGGCGATGTTAATGTAGGCGGCGATAATGATACTACTGATGGTGTTGTTGTAAAACTCCAAATACCTGACCATCCGCTAAACAAAATTAATGATGAAGAACCAGCACGCCAGAAATAAGTTGTATTATTTGAAAGTCCGCTTACTTGATATGAATTGTTCGATAAACCCGATTGATTAACCACGAGATTATTAAATGATGAATCTGTTGAAACTTGAACAGAATAAGAACTAGCTCCCGAAACAGAACTCCATTGCAAAGTTAATGAGGTTGGTTGATTTATAGATCCGTTTGGAGGCGCTGTTAAACTTGGCGCAGCCAATGTTGAATTTGGCTGTGAAGCTGTTTTTACAACTTGTGTATTTGACCATGGACTTTTTGTAGTTGAATCTTTTGCTAAAACTCGCCAATAAAAAATCTTATTTGGTGAAAGTGAGTCAACTGTTTTGGCTGGAACTGTTAGCAATGAATCATCGACAATTATATTATTAAAACTTGCTGAGGTTGAAATCTGGATATGATAATATTCAGCATTTGAAACTTGAGACCATGCAAAAGTTATATTTGTTGGAGTAATAGTTGAATCATTAGGAGGTGAAATTGGTGCTGGAACCGGCGGAGGCACCTTAGTTGTAAAGCTTGAAATATTAGACCAAGGTCCATTATTATTAATATTATTAGCACTTACTCTCCAATAATATTGTTGATTATTTAATAATGAAATTACTTGATAAGAAATCGAAGTTAAGCTTGAATTTTCATTAGTAATTGAATTAAATGCTGAAGAAGTTGACAACTGGAAATGATATGTAGTTGCATTATTAACGCTATCCCATTTGAATGCAACGCTAGTAGATTCAATTTGAGCAGAATTAATTGGAGATATTAAAACCGGTGCGGATAAAGTTGGTGGTGGAATAGAAGTTGTCGTAAATGTCCATTGAACTGACCAAGGACCTTGTCCACCAGCATTTACTCCTCTTACTTGCCAATAATATGCTTTATTATTTAACAACCCGCTTACTTGTTGAGAAGTTCCAACAATAGCATAATTTGTATAAACCATGTTAGTAAATGTTTGGTCTGTGGCAACCTGTATCCAATAATGATCAGCATTAGCTGCAGAATTCCAAGACAAAGTAATTGTTGTTGGCTGATTTGTTGATCCATTTATTGGAACTGATAATGTTGGTTGAGATGGCAGTTGAACTTGAGAGCCAACAGTAGTAAAATTCCACACAGTTGACCAATTGCTAGAGCCGCTAGAATTTAATCCTTTTACTCGCCAAAAGTAATTAGTTGAAGCAGATAAATTATTAACTTGATATGAATTTAAAGTAACAGAAGAATCTCCAATAGTTGGATTAGAAAAAGTTGAATCAGTTGCAATTTGAACCCAATAATGATCAGCATTCGCAGATGAATTCCAATCTAGAACAATTGTTGTTGGCTGATTAGTTGAGCCATCTGAAGGCGAAGCTAATGTTGGTACAGATGGATTTGGAAGTGGCGGTGTTGTAGTTGTTGTAAAACTCCAAGTTGATGACCAAGAACTTGTCGATGAGGAATTACTTGCACTTACTCGCCAGTAAAAAGTTGAACTATTAGATAGTGAACTGATTTGTTCACTTGTTCCGGTTAGTGTTGCATTATCATAAATTAGCGAAGAGAATGCAGATGAATTTGAAACTTGCAAATGATAATTTATAGCTCCAGTTATTGAACTCCACGTCAATATTAAAGTTGTTGGTTCTCCGCTGGTTCCATTTGTTGGAGACAAAAGTGCTGGCGCGCTTAAAGAAGTTGGTATTGTTGAAAAACTCCAAACGGAAGACCAACTGCTTGTAAAAATTAATGATGATGCTAAAGCTCTCCAGTAATAAGTTGTATTACTTGTTAATCCGCTAACTTGATATGAAGTTCCTGTCAATCCTGATTGATTTACTAATATATTATTAAAAGCTGCATCAGTAGCTACTTGAACTGAATAAGAAGTTGCTGCTGAAACAGAATTCCATTGTAATGTTAAAGTTGTTAGTTGATTTGCAGCTCCATTAGAAGGTGAAACCAAAGTAGGAGCAGATATTATCTGAGAATTCGCTGTTCCTATTATAGAAATCCACAAAACAGAAAGTTCCAAAAATAAAAATGCGAATTTATGTTTGTAATCTCGTTTCATTTATTTCCTAAAAGTATATTCGCAGTACTATTATCAAGGTTTTTTGCAGCATTAAAAATTGCTCTATCTACCTTTGTTCTTGAAGGAATTATAGATTTAAATTCAAGATTCGACATTTTGATTGGAATATTAAATTGATTGGCTAACTTTTTTATCCTGCCATAAACGTTTAGATTAATCTTTTCATTAGCAACAATAATTTCATCAATACGATTTTTTCTTAGTAATCGTTCAAGCCGCCAATGACTTCCAAAAATCGGATAACCGTTTAAATATTTTCCTTCTAGGTTAGGATTATCATCTAGAAATCCAATTGGATTTATTTCTTCTCTATAATTCAACAATGCTTGAAGAGCTATTATTCCTTTATTGTCGGCGCCATAAATAAGTATTTTCTTCCCTTTGCTAGAATCTTTGTTAAAAGAATAATTAAGCATATGGAAGGAAATTCTTGAACCGACAACAAACGTAACAAGAAAATAAAAATCTAAAAGTATTATCGCAGTTAAATAATTATGTATTGATAGTAATGGAAAGAAATTTAAAATACCTGCAGTTATTAAAATTGCAATCAAAGCAGATTTAGAAATTTGTATTAAATCTCCAAGGCCAATAAGCGGAATTGAATGTTTGTACAACCCTCCGATTACAAAAGCGAATAATTGAATTATTCCGATTATTACCATTGAATATGCAAGGTAACGTAATCCTTGTTCAAATAAATTTGACGGAGTTATCAACCAAACTGAAATGAAAAATGCAAACATTATTGAAATAACATCCAGAAAAATTTGAATTATCGAATGCTTTAAAAATGCCAGGCAATAAACTTTTAATAGAATTCCATTTTTAATTACCGACATTTCTTTATATCCAAGTTTCCTAGCAGAAATTGCGGCAAAAATTCCAATCCCAATTATTATGAATGATGAATTTACACTTCCAGCTGTAATTAAAAATGCACAAACCCCAAAAGCTATTGATACCGCATAAAGAACAATTACCGCTTCACGCTGAGATAATCCATGTGCTAAAAGCTGATGATGAATGTGTCGTTTGTCTGGTAGAAACATTGAATGAAGTTTTTTAAAAGTAGAAGACTTTAAAGTTTGCTCTGGCAAAAACCATTTAAGCATTCGCCTTAACATCGCAATCATAGTATCGAATACAGGCACACCTAAAGCAAGTATCGGAATTAAAATTGAAAAGGCAGTAGATCCTTTGGTTGAACTTTGCAGAGATAAGAATGCTAGTATAAATCCAAGAAAAAGGCTGCCGGAATCTCCAAGAAAAATTCTCGCAGGATTGAAATTGTATTTGAGAAAGCCAATAAGCGAACCTGCAAGAGCAACGCTAATTATTGTAATCGTAACATCACGATGAAGAATTGCTATTGAAGCCACTGTTAAGCATGAAATTGTTGCAATACCTGAAGCTAAACCATCTAATCCATCTATTAAATTAAATGCATTTGTAATTCCTATTACCCACAATACTGTAAGCGGATATGAGAAATACCCCAACTCAATTATGTTCGAGGAAAAAGGTAAATTGAAAGATGAAAATCGAAATCCTGCAATATAAACTAAAGAACCAGCTAATAATTGAATAAAGAATTTAGGACCTGGCTTTAAAACCCAAACATCATCGCAGATGCCTAGGAATAAAATTATGAAAAGAGAAAGTGCTGACATAACCCAATTAACAGAGTTCATATAAGCTGCCATCTTTGAGGATGGGAATAAGAAATAAATAACAGTAATTGTTAAAATGAAACTGACAAAAGGAGCTAGACCGCCCATTCTTGGAATTGGGTTTTTATGAATTTTTCGTTCATCTGGTTTGTCAATTGCGCCAATAAATTTTGCAAAACGAATTACAAAAGGAGTTAAGATAAGCGTCATTAACAGCGGCGTCAAAAAACTTATCGCATAAATTCTTATCATATTTACCTCTATTCAATTTCTTATTCATTCAAGCCATCTATTATTTACGCACAAAATTTTAGCTAAACTAAATTCGCTATTACTATTTTTTATAAATCATATAACAATGAAAATTGATTTAACATATCAGATTGCTGAGTATAAAAAACAAACTCAAAAAGAAAATCTCCGAAGTGCAGTCCAAGACCATATCTTGGTGTACTTATATCTGGGCCAGCAACATAACCGAAACGTAGATTAAGAAAATTAAAAGGACGAATTTCTATTCCGCCTTTATAATATAATCCACTGTAGCCGAATATTTTTTGGTTAGCTAAGGAAAGAACTAAAAACTTTCTTCTTAATGAAGATGAAGACGGATAACTTAAAGAAGCTCCTATCTCTAAGCTTTTATTTAGATAAATATTTTTTGCATCAAAGGAAGAATCTGATTTTAAATATTGAATCTCTGTACCTAATCCGCTGAAGACTGCAGCGTAGCTTATATCAGCAGAAGGTGAATAATCAATACCAACAGAATACATACCCGATGTAGAATGAGAATTATCCGTTTGTCCATAATTTAATCCTGCAGAAATTCCAATACTGAAAGTATTTGTTATCTCAGAAGCAAACGCCGCTTCATATCCAAATTCAAGGATGTGATTATTTCGAAATGGTTCCGGCGATTGTAAATATCCAAGATGATAAAGTTGTAAACCAAACGAAAGCATTTGAGCGCCTTTGGGTAAAACAGGGAATGCAACATTTTCCATCATGCCAATTCCATTTCTAATTTGTGCATGATTGACCATAACGGAATAATTTTCTAGGAAGACAAGTGAAGCCGGATTTTGATACATACAACTGATATCTTGTGCAAAAGAAATTTCTGCATCTCCTAATCCTGCATTTCTAGCTCCGCTGAGAAAAGGTGCTTGAACGCTCTGACCATTAACAATTACGCTAATTAGCAAAATCAAAAAAATATTATATAATATTATTTTCATATACTATTGATTAATTCAATAATCTAAAAAATCCAAATAGAAGAAGAACATCACGAGCATAATCGGAAAGTTCACGCATAAAGTTTTCTTCCTTTGGAACAAAAACTGTATCGCCTGGCTTTACTCTTGGAATAGATTCCATATCTCCTTTTTCGAGGTGTTCAGTTAAATCAACTTCAATAACATCATTTCTTCTCCCATTCCTAAAAATTTTTACGTGCCTTAAATCAGCACCAGTAGCCGGGCCGCCAGCAGCAGCAATTATTTCAACTAGCGGTTCATCAGATAGAGCTGGATAATTATCTTGCTTGTTAACTGCGCCCATAACGCTTACTCGCCTATCCATTTCTATATGCGAGATTGTTAATCTAGGATCGCCTTTAACATATTCAGAAAGCCGCTCCTTCACAGCACTTGTAAATTCATCTTGAGTTAAGCCTGCAGCCATAACCTCACCAATCAGCGGTATCGTTACAGTTCCATATTCTTTTACAGTTGAAGTTGTATTAAATTCCGGATATCCCCAAACCATTATTTGCAACTGATCACCGGGTTTAATCATATCAGCTTTTTTCTTTTCATTAATATCTAATGAACCTTCATTTGATTTAGGGTCATGCTGATTGATTCCGGAAAAAGAATTATAATTATTACTTATATCAGGTTTGTTAACTAACTGTTCTGATTCACAGCCGAATACAATTAGAGCGGTAAGAAGAATGACTAAAGGCTGTAAAATTATAAATAATAACCTTCTTCTTTTTCTTTCAGTTATATTTTTAAAACACGGTTTAACTTTTTTCATTCTTATTCTTCCAATAAAAAATTTTATTTCGAAATAATTCGAACAAAATATTTTTATCAATGTTACAAGATGCATGCCGTGTTAGAAATGATTTTTTTTTCGAAGAAATGAATGATAAATAGGTTCTAATTGTTTGAACGAGAAAATTAATCGTTACACATTAACACAAAAAATAGTAACTATAAAAATATAATAGCTCAATTGTAAACTTTGTATACGTTCGAAGGATTTAATATGGTTCTTTGATATACAAAAAACATTTTTTTTATTTCAAAAAAAATAAATACACTTAAATAATTAACTAAAATTGGGGATTTATTATTCTTTCTAATTTCATTTTATCTGGCATACAATTTGGGTTTCATCAATACAAAACATTTGGATAAACTATAATGAAACATCCTCAGTTTACTATTGATGAAATAACGGCCGTATTAAGAAGAAGGAAAAAAATTTTACTTATTCCTTTTATAACAATCACAATAATATGCATTACTAGTGCCTTTGTACTTCCGCCAAAATACGAATCATTTACTACGATTCTTGTACAAAAAAATGAAGTATTAAATCCATTAATTAGCTACACTATGGCTGTTGAAACAGCATCAGATAATAGGTTGCGAGATCTTAATGAAATAATCTACAGTAGACCAATCATTGAAGATTTATTTGATTCCCTTGGCGTTAATACTTCAAGGATGGACATAACTCAAAAAGATAAACTGATTAAAAGCGAAATGAAAAATATAAAAACAGAATTGCGAGGAAATGATTCTTACACAATTCATATTTATGATCCAAATCCGCAAAAGGCACAAATGGCTGCAAAAATACTTTCAGAATTATTTATTAAAACCAGATTAGAAGTTGACAACAAACGAAATGAATTAGCAGTAACTTTTTTTGAAAACAAACTTGATCAGCTTAGAAATAAATTTGAGCAAAGTCAGCAACAATTTATTTCTGTTATAAAACAACAAATGGATGAATTGCCTGTTGATGATAGAGTTATTTACTCAAACATTGATGAAGTCGATGGTCAGATAGGTAATTTAGGCAACAAAGCAAAAGATGATAAAAAAGCATTGTCAATTTTGCAAAATTATTTTGAAAATAAAGCCCAACAAGGCAGTATAAATATTTTAGATGATCTTCCACTGTTAGATGTTCCGTTTACAGGTGAATTAAAAAATTTACTTTCTAAATATGACGACCTTTCACAGAAATACACTTCTATGTTTCCAGATATTCAAGATATAACTTCAAAAATTTATGATTTAGCTTTAAGAATGCGTCATGCAATTGAATCTGATTTAACTAACCAGCAGAATCAAATATTAAAATATGAAAATGAACGCAGTCAAGCCATTTCATCAATTAAGAATGCCACTGTTTCAAAAAATGAAAATCAGGATGTTCAATCAACATATTCTATTTACCAAAAACTTTATGATGATATGAAAGTAAAACTTGAACAGGCAAGAACAACGCGAGATCTTGGCGAAAAAGGAGCTGATCAGTATGTGGTAATCGATCCTCCGCAACTTCCTACAAGCCCGGCAAAGCCTAATAAACTACTTTTGATCGGAGGTGGAAGTTTACTTGGAATATTTATCGGATTTGTTTCTGCAGGACTAACAGAACTTTTTGATACAAGAATTAGAACTGATAAAGATATTGAAGTATATGATAAACCAATATTAGCCTATTTGCCTGCACATAGTTTTAAAAATGATTAAACTAAAGGACACGATGCATTATGAGCAATTATGTTTTTGATAATTCAATTATTCAGTCAAATCAAAAAAGTGGGAATAGGAAATTTAAGTACGTCACTGAAGAAATTATTGATTCGCAAAATGTAGACGATAAAAGTCCGGTAAAATATACTCGACCAGTAATTGAAAATACAAAATATGGAAAGTTAGTTGATAATAATATTGTGGCTTACCATTTATATAATTCTTTTAATTACTCATTATTTCTTCCAAATAATTCTAAAGCGTTGAAATGCGGCTTTGGAATTACGAGCCCAAACCATGGTGAAGGGAAAACCACTACTGCATGTAATTTTGCAGCAGCATTATCTTTGGGGTCAAACCGCAAGACAGTTTTAATCGATTTAAATTTATCAAATCCAAAAATTCATGAAATATTTGGAATGTCGCTCGGTCCCGGTCTTTCAGATGCTTTATTAGGCGAAGATATTTTTGTAACTCCAACACAAATTGAAAATTTATCAATTGTAACTGCCGGCTTTACAAAAATAATTCCAACCCAAAAATTAATAAGCTTCAACGAAATCGCCGGATCTTTATTTAACAAATTTGAATTTATAATTGTAGACATGCCTTCATTAGAATCTCGGAAATTTCCTACATTAATCGCAAATCAGCTAAACGGATTAATTGTAGTAGTTGAAGCTAGAAAAACCAAACGAAGAGATGTTGATAGAATTTTTCGACAGATAAACGAAAAAAATATTTTAGGTTTTGTAATAAATAAAATAAACGACGAAGATTTTTAAAAAGACTGGAAAAGTTCATGGGAATTCTTTTTGTGTTGATAGTAATGATGCTTACAGCAGCAGTTTTGGGAAAATTAAAATTAAAATCTAATATTCTAAAATTTGTATTGGCAGCAGTTATCGCACTCATTCAAGCAGTTTATGTTGCATATGAAATGCTGACTATGAAACTACCATGGTAACAAGCTTGGAAATGAAATGCAGAATATAAAGTTATACAACAACAGAAATATTTTTTATAATGTTGATAAAAATGATTTAGCGGCTTTTCTAATCATAATTGTTTTTTCTTTGTTAGCTTGTTTTGTATTCATTGCAACAGATGGAAATTTATTAGCAGCAATTGGTTTAATTACTGTTATATCAATTTTGTTAATAACCTTTTATCGAGTTGATTGGGGATTTTATACTTTTATCAGCATGGTTCTTCTTTTCGATCAGTTCCATATTCCAGAGGCAAACCCAATTACTTATCAAGTTGATTATTTTAAAAATTTAAAACAAATCCCATACGTTCCGCACTTCTCAGCAGGCGTAATGAATCCAGTTGAACTGCAATTAATTTTAATGCTTATGGCATGGTTTGTTGCTATAAGTGTAAGAAAGCAGACTAAAATTCAACATGTTACTATTTGGGGATTAGCATTAATAATGTTTATTACTTTAATAATTTCTTTTTTGCATGGATTAAGTACAGGCGGAATTTTTTTACCTGCACTTTGGGAATTGCGTGCATTGTTCTATTTCGGTTTCTTATATTTTTTCGTCCCTCAAATAATTCAAACTAAAGAACAGCTTATAAATTTAATGTGGGTATTCATAATTTTTATAACTGTAAAAGCTCTACAAGGCGTTGGAAGATTTGTATTATTTGGTTTTAGTTTTAATGGATTAGAAACTTTGACAAATCATGAAGATCCAGTCTTTATTACTTTATTAATAATATTTCTTTTGAGCTTAATTCTTTTCGGCGGAAATATTAAGCAAAGAAATACGTTGTTAATTTTATTTGCACCTCTTGTACTCGGATTTTTTGCTGGCCAACGCAGAGCTGCTTACGGCGGATTGTTCATATCTTTTATAGCTTTTATAATTTTACTTCAATCGCATGAACGTTTAATTCTTTTAAAAGCAATTTCACCTTTTTTAATTCTTATAATTATTTATTCTGCAATTTTCTGGAATAGCGAAAGCAAATTTGCTGAACCCGTAAAGCTTATTAAATCAGGCATTTCTTCCAACAAATCAACAGAAGGTGAAAGATACCTTTCAAATCTTTATAGAAAATTTGAGAAGTATGATTTAGCAGTTACTTCGAGAAGCAGCTTATTACTAGGATTAGGTTTTGGCAAGAAATATAAAATGCCAATACCGTTAGCTAATATTCCATTTCCACTCAGAGATTATATTCCGCACGATGAAATTTTATGGCTTTTTGTAAAAACAGGTACAATAGGATTTTTTATATTCTTTTTTTTCCTCGATTCTTTAATCATTCAAGGTTCCACACTTTGCACAAAGTTGAATGACCCATATTTAAAATCAATTTGTGTGGTCATTGTAGTCGCAATAATCAATCAAGTAGTAATTTCTTATTATGATCTTCAACTTACATATTATAGAAATATGATTGTGCTCGGAACTTTATGTGGACTACTTCCAACACTTTCTACGATTCATAAAAATAAACTCGGTAAGTTAACTGAATCTGACAAAGAAAATCCCGACAAAAAGATTGTGGAACCCGAATATGTCAATTAGGAAAATTATTCAAATTGAAAAAATGAAACGTTTACAAGAATTAATATTAAGTGAAACCAGCTCTGATAATAAGAATTCCAAATTATTTCTGTTTTCATTAATGATTATAGGATTAGTAACTACGATTGTTGGGACAAGACTTATAAATATTTATAAAGAAAATAAAAATTATTTATCTGATGATAATGAATTTGATATTATGCTCGGGTTTTAGAAATGAATAATGTTAAAGAAATATTTCAGACTGATAAACATATTGATAAAAGTTCCATCTATATGTTCGGCATTCGTATCGATAATTTGACTAAGGTTAAAGCAATTAAAATTATTCGAGAATTTATAAACAATAGATTTGAACAATCTCCAAGAAAAATATTTTTTGTAAATGTTCACACAATTCATTTAGCAAGAAGAAACCAAAATTTTTTATCAATCGTGAACAATTCTGATCTTGCACTTCCAGACGGCAGCGGCTTAAAAATTGCCGGGAAGATTTTTTCAAAACCAATCAAAGAAAATTTAAATGGAACTGATTTAACGCCTGCTTTATTAGAGTTGGCGGAACAAGAAGGATGGAAAGTTTATTTGTTGGGCGCAGGTCAAAATATAGTTTCTAATTGCGTTTCAAAATTACATTCACTTTTTCCAAAATTAAAGATTGCCGGCTTTCATTCAGGATATTTTTCTAATCAAGAATTACCAATAATCTTAGAAAAAATAAATGAAAGTTCTCCTGAAATTCTCCTGGTTGCAATGGGATCGCCAATCCAAGAAGAATTTATAAATAATCATCTTAAAAATATAAACTCTTCTGTTTGTATTGCTGTCGGTGGTTTATTCGATTTTTTATCAGGCGATAAAAAACGAGCACCAATAATAATTAGAAAAATTGGCATGGAGTGGCTTTATAGATTTGCAAACGATCCAAAATCAAAATGGGAGAGAATATTTATAGAAATACCTGTCTTTCTAACTCTTGTTTTGATAAAAAAATTTTTACCTAATTCAATTATTTCAACAATAAACAGAAAATTTAGTTTTAGATAATGCACGAAGTAGCAAAATCAGTTGCAAGAAATACTTTTATTATGATGTCTGCGCAAGTAATAACGTGGGCCTCAAGTTTTGTATTGATGCTTTTTCTACCGAAGTATTTGGGCAGCAGCAGATACGGAGAACTTTATTTAGCAATTTCTATAACTATGATGTTCCAGGTTATTATTGAATTTGGAGGCCAATATCATATAACAAAAGAAGTTTCTAGGTCTCATAATTCGGCGCCAAACATCCTAGTCAATTCAGCCATTTCAAGAATTTTTCTTTGGATTATTTCCATAATCTTAATGCTTTTATTTTCTAGAGTTGCTGGTTACGCCTGGCAAGTTCTAATACTAATTATAATTCTTGGTACGGCAAAATTGTGGGAAGGAATAAACAGTCTTCTAAGAAATTGTTATCAAGGTTTTGAACTAATGGAATATCCGTCCATTGGCTCAGTTGCGGAAAGAATTTTTTTGATGGTTACAGCTATTTCATTTTTAATTGCCGGCTTTGGGCAAATAGTTATTGCTTTATTAATGGCGTTAAGTACATTAATAAATTTCATTATCTCGGCATCGTTTGCAAAGAAGATAATTCCCTCTTTACCAAAAATTGATTTTGAAGAAACTAAAACTTTATTAAAACAAGGTGTCCCATATTTTCTTTGGTCAATCTTTGCAACAATTTATTATAGAATTGATGTTATTATGCTTTCTATAATGACTTCATATTCCGTGGTCGGTTGGTACGGTGCTGCTTATAAGTTGTTCGACGTTTTAATGTTTTTCCCTTTCATTTTTACTCAAGCTTTGTTTCCAGTTTTAACGCGACTTGCTGATAATACAAAAGAAAGGCTTACAACTGCTGTTCAAAAAAGTATTAATGTTACTTTCTTTGTTGGTATACCAATAACAATTATTCTTTATTCTTTTGCAAGTCCAATTACTGAATTACTTTTTGGATTAAAAGAATATCAGCCATCAATTGAAATTTTAAAAATATTTTCCATTGGGCTTCTTCTCGTTTACATTGATTTTATACTTGGAAGCACAGTCCTTGCAACTGATCGCCAAAAAAAATGGTCGATGATTGCCGGTATCGCAATAATCATAAACATGGGATTGAATTATTTACTTATTCCTTACTTTCAGAAAACATCAGGAAATGGTGGAGTTGGTTCATCAATTGCAACAATTATTACTGAATTTTTTATAATGTGTT